>JAMNYN010000622.1 GCA_023622805.1 Pseudomonadota bacterium
TGGCCTCGAGATATGCTGTGCAGGCGGCAAGCTATTTAGCAGGCGCCAAAGAATTTTTGTCTGGCCTGAGTGTAATGGAGGTTGATTGGTATGTAAACAGAAAGGCGAATTCGTACGAGCATCCGAATGAGTGGGAGGCAGCGCTTTATGCTGGGTTGGCGCGGTCACAGTGGTATAAGCAAACAGGGTATCGAGGATAATTCAAAGCGCCTAGAGATGGCGGCGAGAACCTTCCCGTTATGCCGATCGGTAGCGGGATGAGTGTAAAAAATCGTAGAGGGAATGAGTATTTTTCTGAAGCGACATTCTGTCGCGTAACTATCGCGTGTTCGGGGGTGGAGCGTCTGCGCCTGCACTGGCTGGGGATTAAATCCTGGGCTAAACATCCTTGATGGCGAGAAAATAGAGCGAGTAAATCGCGTTGCGCTGAAGTTTATATAGCTCATAGCACCGAAGGACAGCTTTGTAGAAAGTCGGAGTTCGGCTTGGGGGCGATTGCTGTCTCTGCTGAGTTGACTCCGAGACACTTGTGGAAAGGCTCAAAATTCCAACCCTCAAACCTGGGTTCTGGGCCTGCGGGGGCTGGCGGTCGTAGTCACCTCTGCCTTGAGGAGGGGCCAGCCCGCCGTGTGCTGCCTTTGACGCAGTCGGGCGACAAATCTCGTTTGCGCCCATCTTGCGGCCTGTCAGCCCAAACACGGGAATATCCCTTGTTTCGCAGCGCGCATCAGTCTGGTGCCCAAACGCTCGGCAGTGCGTCGAGAGCGAACTGCGGAAATCCCAGTTTGGCTTGGTGCGGGCGCAATGCGGTCGTCACTCCACGGGGACGTCGCCAACGGGCGTGCGCGCTCTTCATCGGTGATGATCTAGGATCAGACTGAAACTCCATGGATGACGATCAATGACATTGCTTCGGAACGACCCCAACACTCAACTTGCGTTTTCTGTCTACGAGAATAGAGGTATCTTCGCTGTTTTACTAGGGTCGGGCCTGTCTCGTTCCGCTGAGATTCCAACCGGCTGGGAAATCACTCTGGACCTTGTGCGCCGCGTGGCTTTGGCCCAGGGTGTGTCGGAACAGCCTGACTGGGCGGAGTGGTATCGGGAGAAGACGGGCCAGGAACCGAACTATTCCGCGCTATTGGAGGAAATCGCTAGCTCACCGGATGAACGTAGGGCGATTCTGCACCGCTACATCGAGCCAGATGAGCAGGACCGCGAGGAAGGGCGGAAGAGTCCAACCAAGGCACACCATGCCATCGCACAACTGGTCCGGGCTGGCTATGTGCGAGTCATCCTCACCACAAATTTCGACCGACTCATGGAAAATGCTCTACGGGAGCAAGGCGTTGAACCAACGGTCGTTGCGTCTGCGGATGCACTTGCTGGTGCCGAACCCTTGACTCACAGCCGATGCTACGTGCTCAAACTGCATGGGGACTACAAGGATGCACGTATTCTGAACACCGATCAGGAATTGAGTGCCTATCCTGATAGCTACAACCGGCTTCTGGATCGAATCTTTGATGAGCATGGATTGATCATCTGCGGCTGGTCTGGCGAATGGGATCATGCTTTGCGCGCATCCTTCCTTCGAGCGCCCAATCGGCGCTATCCTGTCTACTGGGCTGCACGTGGAACGCTGGGCTCGGGCGCGCAAGAACTTGCGATGCACAGGGCAGCCAAAGCCATCCCAATCACTGGTGCTGATGAGTTTTTCTTGACTCTTCAGCAGCAGGTCGAAACCCTTGAGCAGAGCCAGCGCCAGAACCCTGAAAGTGTCGAGCTGCTCGTCAGTAGTGCAAAGCGATATCTTTCAAAACCAGAACATCGCATTCAATTGGACGAATTACTTTCGCAGGTAACAGAACGATTGATGGTGCAGATTGATGACGAGGAATTTTCTCCGCATGGACAGTGGAGTCAGGAGGAGTTTCAATCTCGTATCCAGCGATACAAGGCCGTGAGCGAGCCCTTGACACGCATGGTGGGTGTGTTGGGTAGATGGGGCGATGGCAATGAACTGAACACGGCGTTAGACATTGTGAAAGGGTTGTACGTGCATGCTGAGAAGATGGGCAATGGCATGTCTGTATGGCTCGGTCTGCGCTCCTATCCTGCTGTCTTGGTGTTCACGGCTTACGGGGTTGGGCTGACGCGTTCGCGCCGGTGGCATACGTTGCATGAGTTCCTTAATGCTCCTTGGCCAAGAGAGTACCGTGATGCTAAGAGAGCTGTATCCATGCTATTGCTGGGGGCGTGGAAGGGAGAACGAAACGATCTCTGGGCCCAGTTGGAAGGTTTGAACAATCGAAAGACAGCGTTAAGCGATCATCTGTTTGAAGTGATGAACGACTGGCGCTCCAGCTTTGCTGGCGTGTCGGCTGAATTCGAGTTGGTGTACGAAAGATTCGAGACTCTTGCCGCATTGGCATATCTGGAAGAAGACAGCGAAGTCAGCTTGGAACAGGCATTCGCAAATAACCCTCACGGGCTGTTTGCCCGAATGCCCGTCGGGCGTGTAGGTTGGCATGAGGCATCGGCGACTACGTTGGTGCAGGAGCTTCAGTCGGAGGCGATGATCACCACTTTGTTGAACGCGGGATTTGCACACAAGAGTCGCCGCTTCCTCGAACTGTTTGTTGAAAGCTTGAAGCGCTACACCGTCAGGATGTCTCGGTAGTCGTTTACTGAAGGAGTGAGGGATGAACCCCAACGCCGCTGAAAATGGGCATTAAGCCCTTCGACGCCGCTGACTACCTGCAGTCCGATGAAGACTGCGCGCAGTACCTGCAGGCAGGCCTGGAAGATGCTCCAGGTGATTCGGTGCTGGTTGCGCTCGGTGACGTGGCCCGCGCGTGCGGCATGATGCACTGGCCCGGGACACAGGCATGAGCCGGGAAGGGCTGTACAGGGCCTTGGGCGGAAACGGCAGCCCCAGCTTTTCCATCGCGATGAAGGAACTGTGTGCATTGGGCCTGAAGCTGCACGTTGAGCCGCAGGCGGCACTCGGTTGGAGAGATCCACGGCTCATCTTCGGCAAGTCACACTGATTTCACACGGGCAGGCGCAACCCCGCGCCGCCATTGGCGCGGTTACGGGTTCAATTCCCGCCAGCCACCACCACAAACAACGCCACACAATGGAATCCCCACTGCGTGGCGTTTTTCTTTGCCCGTCTGAATTTCCTGTTATTGCCGTGAATTTCGCACCGAATTCG
>JAMNYN010000148.1 GCA_023622805.1 Pseudomonadota bacterium
CGTCCCCAGCGCCTGCTCGAAGGCATCGAGCTGCTGGCGCCACTGCGCGCGCAGCGCCGCCGCCGTCCACTGCCCGGCATAGGTCTGGTAGATCACGGCCCCCAGCCCCTGGGCCGGCACGCTGCCGCCGTGGCTTTCGGTCAGGTTGAAGTGCAGGCCCAGCGACAGGCTGGGACGCAGCGCCCGCAGCCGCGGCGCGGCTTCGCGCCAGCGCGGGGACGTGGTCATGCAGCTGGTGGCCGACAGCCGGCCGGCCAGCGCCAACTGCTCGACGGCGTCGTCCACCAGCGGGTGCAGCGCATAGTCGTCGGCACAGAGAATCAGCGCACGGGGGCTGGCGGCAGCAGTCATTTGGCGGTGCGGGCCTTGAAAGCCCAGAATTTGCTCAATAAGAAGGTCGCGACGGCCACCAGCACCAGCACCGCGGCAAGGCTCCAGAAGTAGTTCCAGTGCAGCCAGTACAGCGCAACCGCATACAGCAGCTCATTCAAGACAAAGGACAGACAGGCCACCGCGAAAAAACGGGCCACCACGGCCCAGCCCCGCACCGGTACGCGCGCAAAGGTCAGCAGGGCGTGGCCGTTGTAACTCACCACAAACGCCACCAGGAAGGCCAGCACATTCGCCGCCAGCGGAGCCATGCCACTCAGCGACACCAGCCCGCCGACCACCGCCAGATGCGTGGCGGCGGCCGCGCCCCCCACCAGCCCAAACTGCAACAGCTGCGGCAGACCGCGCAGCGCTACCCACAGCCGCTTCACCGCGGCGGCGCTGCGTCATCACGCAGTGGGCTGCGGCCCTCATCGCGGGCAATCAGGTAGCCGGGGCGCTGCTTGACCTCGTCATAAATGCGGCCGATGTACTCCCCCAGGATGCCGATCGACATCAGCTGCACTCCGGCAAACAGCATCATGCCCGCCGCCAGCGTGGGCCAGCCTTCGAGATCGACGCCAAACAGCAAGGTGTCCAGCAGGATCCACGCGCCGTAGGCCAAGGCCAGCAGGGCCACGCCAGCACCGATCACGCTCCATACCCGCAGCGGCAGTGTCGTGAACGAGGTCAGCCCCAGCAGGGCCAGGGAACCGAGGTTGCGCAGGCTGAAGCCGGACTGGCCAGCCATCCGGTCATGGGGCACGAAAGGCAGGGCCACCGTCTTGAACCCCACCCAGGCGTACAGCCCTTTCATGAAGCGGTGGCGCTCGGGTAAGGCCTTCAAGGCATCCGCCACCTTGCGGTCCAGCCAGCGGAAGTCGCCCGCATTCGGCGGCAGCTTGACGGAATTGCCGGAATTCATCAGCCGGTAGAACAGACTGGTGCCCAGCCGCTTGGTGCCGCTTTCGCCCGCACGGTCGACAATCACGCCATAGACCATGTCGTAGCCCTGCAGCCACAGATCGCGCATCGGCACGAGCAGTTCCAGCGGGTGCTGGAAGTCGGCATCGATCAACAGCACCACGTTGCCGCGCGCGTGGTCGATGCCCGCCGACAGCGCAGCTTCCTTGCCGTAGTTGCGCGACAGCGCCAGGTAACGCACCGGCAGTTGCTGCACCAGCTGCATCGCCACCTCGTGGGTGCCGTCGCGGCTGCCGTCGTTGACCACCAGAATCTCAAAATCCGGCGTCAGCGCCTGCACGGCCTGGGCCAGGGCCTGAACAAAGCCGGCGAGGTTGGCCTGCTCGTTATAGGCCGGCACTACGCAGCTCAAGCGCAGCGGTGCGCGTGGCAACTCGCCCGGCGGCGCGGCGGGAGCGTATTCGGCATAGAAATCGGTCGTGGTCACCATGCTCTTTCCTTTCCAGGCAGAACGACAGCAGGCACATCAGTAGTGCAACAAAGTGTGCAAGCGCGCCACCGGTCCGCCTTGGGCACTCCATCCCAGAGGCACGAAGAGTTACGAATATGACACGCCCGCGCAGTTGCACAGGCCATGCAAAAGTCCAACAGCATGGCGAGCGAGCGACCAGTATGATCCAAGCTGCATCTGCGGGGACGGGCAGCCCTGCCCTGCGCTGCCCCGCGCCTGCGCTGCCCCCTGTGTCTTTTCCATCTGTCTGCATCTCTAGCCTATGTCCGCCGGTCTCAATCTTGCCCAACTCCAAGCGGTCCATTACACCGAAGGCCCCTGCCTGGTGCTCGCTGGCGCCGGCTCGGGCAAGACGCGGGTGATCACGCACAAGATCGGCCGGCTGATAGACACCGGCCTTTCCCCCAAGCGCATCGCCGCCATCACCTTCACCAACAAGGCGGCCGCGGAAATGCGCGAGCGCGCCAAGGGCCTGATAGGCCGGGCCGCCAAGGATGTGCTGATCTGCACTTTCCACGCCCTGGGCGTGAAGATGGTGCGCGAGGACGGCCAGGCGCTGGGTCTCAAGCCCCAGTTCAGCATCCTCGATTCCGACGATGTGGTGAGCATCCTCAAGGACGCCGCCGGCGGCACCACCGACGTGGCCACGGCGCGCCAATGGCAGTGGACCATCAGCAAGTGGAAGAACATGGGTTACGACAGCCGCGAAGCGCTGGCCATGGCCCAGGACGACAGCGAGCGCAGCATCGCGCTGCTGATGGCGCGCTACGAAGAGCGCCTCACGGCCTACCAGAGCGTGGACTTCGACGACCTGATCGGCATGCCGCTGCGCCTGCTGCGCGACCACGCGGCAGTGCGCGAGAAATGGCAGAACCTGCTGGGCCATGTGCTGGTCGACGAATACCAGGACACCAATGCCACACAGTACGAGCTGCTCAAGCTGCTGATAGGCGAGCGCGGCCGCATCACCGCCGTGGGCGATGACGACCAGTCGATCTACGGCTGGCGCGGCGCGACACTGGACAACCTCAAGAAGCTGCCGCTGGACTACCCGCAGCTCAAGGTCATCAAGCTCGAGCAGAACTACCGCTCGACCAGCGCCATCCTGCGCGCGGCCAACAACGTGATCCAGCCCAATCCCAAGCTGTTTCCCAAGACACTGTTTTCCGAACTGGGCGAAGGCGAGCCGGTGCGCATAGTCGATGCCGACTCCGAAGAGCACGAAGCCGAGCGCGCCGTGGCCCGCATCCAGGGCCTGCGCGCGGCCAGCAACCCGCCGCCGGACTGGAAGGACTTCGCCATCCTCTACCGCGCCAACCACCAGGCCAAGCCCTTCGAGAAGGCGCTGCGCAAGGCAGCGATTCCCTACAAGGTCTCGGGCGGCACCAGCTTTTTCGACCGCGCCGAAGTCAAGGACCTCTGCGCCTGGTTCCGGCTGTGGATCAACAACGACGACGACCCGGCGTTCCTGCGCGCCATCACTTCGCCCAAGCGCGGCATAGGCCACACCACCCTGGGCAAGCTCGGCGAGTTCTCGACCCAGCACAAGCTCAGCATGTTCGGTGCGCTGTTCAGCCATATGCTGCCCGCCGTGCTGCCGACCAAGGCCCATGACAGCGTGATGGAGTTCGGCCGCTACGTGAACGACCTCGAATACCGCGCGCGCCACACGCTGGGCGCCGAGGATTCGCGCGCCTTCCTGGCCGAGTGGCTCAAGGAAATCGACTACGAACAGCACATCTACGACAGCGAGGACAGCGCCACCGTGGCCGCCGCGCGCTGGAACAATGTGCTGGAGTTCTGCGACTGGATGTCCCAGCGCGCGGGCGGCCAGATCGACGACACCAGCGGCAGCGCCATCACCAGCGAAAAGAAAAGCCTGCTCGAAGTCTCGCAGACCATTGCCCTGCTCTCCACCATCAGCGAACGCGAAAAAGAGCAGGACATGGTGATCCTGTCGACGTTGCACGCGTCCAAAGGCCTGGAATGGCCGCATGTGATCCTGGTCGGCGTGACCGAAGGCATGCTGCCGTTCAAGCTCGACGACGACAACGGCCGCCAGGAAAAAGTCAGCGACGAAACCGCCCTGCGACTGCAGGAAGAGCGCCGGCTGATGTACGTGGGCATTACCCGCGCCCAGCGCACCCTGGCCGTGAGCTGGACCAAGCGCCGCAAGAAAGGCCGCGAAATGGTCGCCGCCATGCCCAGCCGCTTCATCAAGGAAATGGGACTGGACCAGTCCACCGCCCGCGAAGATCCGCGGGAGAAATTGCGCCAGCTGCGCGCCGAATTTGCCCGCAAGGCCGCTGCTTCGCAAGCGCCTGCCCCCTGACCCTCTTGACCGCCATGCCTTTGTTCTCTCTGCTTTCTCTTCGCCGGGCTGCGGCCCTGCTCTGGCTCGCGGCCGGCCTGGGCGCCGCCTATGCCGGCCGCGCCCACGCGCAAACCACCTGCACCGATGCCGCCGACACCAGCCAGCGCGAACTGCTGGGCCACTGGACCGCGCAATTCGCCACGCCCGCCGCCCAGGCTTCGCCGCTGCAGGCGCTGCCCACCACGGCGCAGCTTGAACTCACCCCCCACCCCGAACTCCTGGCCAGCGTGCGCGGCCGCGTGCTGCGCCCTGGCACCCAGGCCCTGGTCGCGGGCGATGTCGACGACGGCGACTTCACGCTCGAAGAATCGGTCAACGGAAAAAATATCAGCGCGACCTGGATTGGCCAGGTCGTGCAAGGCAGTTGCGGCAAGGAGATTCGCGGAACATGGTCCCAGGAACAACCCCCTCTCACGCTTTCCTTCGTGCTGCGCAAGCAGCCGTCCCCATGAGCGTCCGTGCAACCGCCCTAGCAGCCTGGGGCCTTCTGGCCCTGCCGGCATTCGCCGCGGGCCATGCACCGAATACCGCCGCGTCGGCGAGCATGCCTGGCGATGCCTGGCGGCTGTGCATGGCGGCCGACGACGGCAAGGCACGCCTGGCCTGCTTTGACCAATGGGCAGGCCAACAGCCCTGGCAGGCCCCCGCGGCCAGCGCCCAGGCCCAGGCAAACCAGCCGCCCCTGCCCGAGCCGGGCCCCATCGTGACCACGTCGGCGGCCCCGATCACGGCCGACCCCATGCCGGCCGATCCGGTGGTGCGCGGCTGCAACGATGCCAAGTACAGCCCGCTGACCCGCTTCTGGGAGCTGACCGAGGGCACGGACTGCGACACATTCACGCTGCGCGGCTACCGGCCGGTGTCGGTCGCGGTGGTGACGGCAAGCAGCGTCAATCGCCAGCCCTCCTCGCCCTCGCCCGACCACCAGAGCACGACCGACACTGACTACCGCCACGTCGAAACCCGCCTCAATATTTCGGTGCGCACCAAACTGGCCAAAGGCCTGCTGACCCACACGCCCGAGCGCAAGGATTCGCTGTGGTTCGGCTACACCCAGCAGTCATACTGGCAGGTGTTCAGCCCGGACATCTCACGGCCGTTCCGCACCACCGACCACGAGCCCGAAGTGCTGTACATCTACCCGCTGTCCAAGGCATTGCCCGGCGGCTGGAACTGGGCCTATGGCGGCGTCGGGCTGGTGCACCAGTCCAACGGCCAGAGCCTGCCGCTGTCGCGCAGCTGGAACCGCTGGTATTTGATGACCGGCCTGGAAAAAGGCAATGACTGGGTGCTCACCGGCCGTATCTGGAAGCGCATCAACGAGAGCGCGGGCAATGACGACAACCCCGACATCAGCAACTACATCGGCCGCTCCGAACTGAACGCCGTCTGGAATCCCAATAAGATCCACACCTTGAGCGCCACCGTGCGCAGTTCGCTGGGCGCGACCCCGCGCGGCTCGGTGCGGCTGGAGTGGATGCGCACGCTGGGCGAAGGCCTGGGCGGCGGACGCAGCAACCTGCGCCTGCACACGCAGCTGTTCTCGGGCTATGGCGACAGCCTGATCGACTACAACCGCAAACGCACGGTGTTCAGCGTGGGTTTGAGCCTGCTGGATTTCTGAGGCGAAGACTCCGCAGCAAACAACGGGGCAATGGCCGCGCTTTCCCGGCTTTGCCAAGGCCCCGGTTCCCCGCAAAATGGTGCTTGAAGGAGGAACGATGGATCTGCAATACCAGCTCAAGGCCGGCCACTACTACCTGTACGACATGCGCGACACGCCCAGCAGCGTCACGGGCGAGCGCCGCTTTCGGCTCAGGACAGAGACCGTCGCCATCGCTTTCGACCTGTACACCGGCGAAGTCCACGAGCACGGCACGCCCACGCGCATCCATTCCTGGGCGCTGACCGCTCGCCGGCGTCTGCGCGCCGCCGGGGCCTGGGAATCGGCCGACGACATCATCGTCGTCTCCGGCCCCCTGCCCATCGATGAAATCAACAACTGCCTGCGCATCCGCGGCTACTGCCGGCGCATGTTCCACCGCCTGGCCAGCCTGCCGCACGGCAAATGGCAGGCGCCTGCCCAGGGCCGGCGCGCTTAGGGCCTGCGCGCCCTGGCAGTTCACGCCGCAGGCCGGCATTTCACGGCGCGCGGTCCGCATTTCGTCGCAAGCCGCTGGCGCCGCCGGTCGCGCTGCGACACAGTCTGCTCCATAGCCCGCGCCAGGAGCACCGCCATGCAGATCCCCGTGATCACGGCGCGTCCGCCCAGGCCGCTCCCATCACGACCTTCACCGGACCACTGCCATGCTCCTCCAGCTTCTTGTTCACCAGCCTCGGATGCTGGGCCAGATCGTGCAAAACACCCCCTCCTGGGTCTGGGGCCTGCTGGCCGGCCTGCTGTGGCTGGGTGCCAGCCAGCTTTTCGAGCGCACGGCCGGTCTGCGCCGGGTCATGCTCATGCCGCTGGCCATGACGGGCTTGTCGGTGTACGGCCTGGTGTCCGCCTTCGGCGGTTCGGGCCGTGTCGGAGCGGCCGTGCTCGCCTGGCTGGCCGCCGCCGCCATGGTCACGGCCCTGGCCTTGTGGTTTCGGCCCACCGCGCCCAGCGGCACGCGGTATGCGGCGCCATCGCGCAGCTTCCGGCTCCCGGGCAGCCCCATCCCCCTTGTACTGATCCTGGGTATCTTCCTGACCAAGTACTTCGTGGGTGTCGAGCTGGCCATGCAACCCGCACTGGCCCAGGATGGCCTCCTGGCACTGCAGATCGCGGCCCTGTACGGCGTGTTCAACGGCCTTTTCGCGGCCCGTGCGCTGCGCTTGCTGCGCCTGGCACGGCAAGGCACGCCTTTCGCTGCCACCGCGGCCTCGGCCTGAACACCTCGGCGCCGGAGAGTTCACCATGCACCACGAATACCCTAGCGACGACCCCATGGAACGCCTGGCGCGCAAGCGTGCCGGCGCCAAGCTGGGCTGGTATGCGCACGCGGCTGTCTTCATCCTGGTCAACCTGGCGGTCTTCGCCATGTCGCGCCATGGCTTGGGCCACCGCCCCTGGTCGGTCTACCCACTGCTGGGCTGGGGGCTGGGGCTGGCGCTGCATGGCATCTCGGTGTTCGTGCTGGGCAGCGGCAACGGCCTGCGCGAACGCTTGGTGCAAAAAGAGCGCGAACGCTTGCAACGCGAGCGCCACTGAGCGCGGAACCCATGCACATCGACTGGCTCAGCAAGCTGCGACACCTGCTGCAAACGCTCGCCTTCTGCCTGGCCGTTTCCGCCATCCAGTATGCGTTCCAGCCCGAAAAGCCGTATGCCATCCCCCTGGTGTATTCGCTGGCCATCGGGCTGCTGACCTGGGCCTGCATCGATTTCGGCCGCCACCTTTTTCCGACAAAGGACGGGATGGCCTGGCCCACGGGCATCGCGGGCATCGTGCTGCCCGGCGTGGGCATCGCGCTGGGCTATCTGGGCGGGACGCTGTTCGCCGACGGGTGGTTCGGCTTTTCGTCCTGGGGGCCGGACGGCCGCCCGCAACTGCGCGTGTCCCTGATCATCACGCTGCTGGCCGGCATTGTCGGCACCTACTACTTCCATACCCGGGGCAAGGCCGCCTGGCTGCAGGCCCGGATGAACGAAGTGCACAGCCAGGCCACCGAGGCGCAACTCAAGCTGCTGCAGACGCAGCTGGAGCCGCACATGCTGTTCAACACGCTGGCCAACCTGCGCGTGCTGATAGGCACCGACCCCGAGCGTGCGCAGCAGATGCTGGACCGCATGATCTCCTACCTGCGCGCCACGCTCGGCGCATCGCGCAGCACCGAGCACCCGCTGGAAAGCGAGTTCGAGCGCCTCGCCGACTACCTGGCACTCATGGCCGTGCGCATGGGCCCGCGCCTGGCCTATACGCTGGACCTCCCCGATGCACTGCGCGCCGCGCCCGTGCCGCCGCTACTGCTGCAGCCCCTGGTGGAAAACGCCATCCGCCACGGCCTGGAGCCGCGGGTGGAAGGCGGCCGCATCAGCGTGCGCGCCAGCACCCGTCCCGGCGCCCAGGGGCCGCTGCTGGTGCTGGAGGTCCACGACAGCGGAGCGGGATTGCCCGTCACCCTGCCCACGCCCGGCCCGCAGCAGAGCTTTGGCCTGACCCAGGTACGCGAGCGGCTGGCGACCTTGCACGGCGCCGCAGGCACTCTTGATCTGATAGCGGCCAGCACAGGCGGGACCATCGCCAGAGTCACTTTCCCCTTGCCTAAATCCACCGGCCTCTGATCCCACCATGAACCAGCCTGCCCCGCGTGCCCTCATCGCCGAAGACGAACCCCTGCTGGCCGCCGCCTTGCAGCAGGAACTGCTGCGCGCCTGGCCCGCGTTGCAAATCGTGGCCAGCGTGGGCGACGGCTTGTCGGCCGTGCAGCAGGCGCTGGCGCTGCGCCCTGACGTGCTGTTCCTCGACATCCGCATGCCCGGCCAGAACGGCCTGGACGCCGCCGTGGAGCTGGCCGACGCCTGGCCCAGCGGGCAGCCGTTTCCGGCGCTGGTGTTTGTCACGGCCTACGACCAGTACGCCGTGCAGGCGTTTGAAGCGCAGGCCGTGGACTACCTGCTCAAGCCCGTGCAGGCGGCGCGGCTGCAAAAAACCGTGCACAAGCTGCAACAGGCGCTTGCCAGCCGGGCCTCACCCGCGATGGACCTTGCAGCCACCATGGCGCAGTTGCGCCATCTGCTGGCCACGCCGCAGCCAAACCCCGCCGCCGCGCCCCTCACGCTGATCCAGGCCAGCAGCGGCAACCAGATCCACATGCTGCCCGTGGCCGACGTGCTGTACTTCGAGGCCGCCGACAAATACCTGCGGGTGCTGACGGCTTCGCGCGAATTCCTGATCCGCACGCCCCTCAAAGAACTGCTCGCCCAGCTTGACCCCCAGGTGTTCTGGCAGATCCACCGCGGCATCGTGGTGCGCGCCAGCGCCATCACCACCGTGACGCGCGACGAGGCGGGCAAGCTGCACCTGCAACTCGCGGGCCGGGCCGAAAAGCTGCCCGTCAGCCGCCTCTACGCCCATTTGTTCAAGGCCATGTGAGCCGCGGATGGCGCTCAGTCGCCATCCCCTTCGACTTCCGCCTCCGCCTCGACCACATCGACCAGATCCTGCGGGTCGGCCGGCTTGACGATGGTCACCGGCACGGAACTCAGGTGCACGACTTCGCGCGACACCGAGCCCAGCAAGGTGCGCCGCACGCCGCCCTGGCCCAGCGCGCCGATGATGATCATTTCGCAACCGCTGCGCTCGGCGATGTCGACCAGCGTGGCCGCGGGCTCGCCCAGGCCGACTTCGGTTTCATAGATGGCGCCGCTGGCTTCGACCAGGGCCACGGCCGGCGCCATCAGGTGCTGGCCGGCCGCCACGCTGGCACCGGCGATCAGGTCAGGGTCCTGGGTGGCCAGCTCGAAAAACGAAGCTTCCTGCTGCACATGGGCCAGCACCAGACAGGCGTGCAAGCCCTGGCGCACCAGCCGTACGCCGTGGCGCACGGCGTCCAGCGAGGGTTCCGATCCATCGACTGCAATCATGACTCTGAGCATGTAGGCCTCCTGGGTGTTGTCCAAGCCCCAGTGTAAGACCGCCGCCAGCCTAGCGGCTTTTCCCCATGATCCGCGGTCCGCAAGCAGTCTGGGACAATGGCGCCCATGCTGCAGTTCGAACTCCTCCAAAACGACCCCTCCAGCCACGCGCGCCGTGGCACGCTCACGCTCAACCATGGCGTGGTCCAGACCCCGATCTTCATGCCCGTGGGCACCTATGGCACCGTCAAGGGCGTGATGCCGCGCAGCCTGGAAGAAATGGGCGCGCAAATCATCCTGGGCAACACTTTCCACCTGTGGATGCGCCCCGGGCTGGACATCATGGAAAGCTTCGGCGGCCTGCACGACTTCGAGAAGTGGAACAAGCCCATCCTGACCGACTCGGGCGGCTTTCAGGTCTGGAGCCTGGGCGCGATGCGCAAGATCACCGAGGAAGGCGTGCACTTTGCTTCGCCCGTGAACGGCGACAAGCTGTTCATGTCGCCCGAAGTGAGCATGCAGATCCAGACCACGCTCAATTCCGACATCGTGATGCAGCTCGACGAGTGCACGCCTTACGAAACCAAGGGCCACCTGACCACCCAGGCCGAAGCGCGCAAGTCCATGGAAATGAGCCGCCGCTGGGCCCAGCGTTCCAAGGACGAGTTCGCGCGCCTGGAGAACCCGAACGCGCTGTTCGGCATCGTCCAGGGCGGCATGTTCGAGAACCTGCGCCAGGAATCGCTGGACGCGCTGGTCGAGATGGACTTCCCCGGCTACGCCGTAGGCGGCGTGAGCGTGGGCGAGCCCAAGGACTTGATGCTGCAGATCATGGCCCACACGCCGCACCGCCTGCCGGCGCACAAGCCGCGCTACCTGATGGGCGTCGGCACGCCCGAAGACCTGGTGCAAGGCGTGGCCGACGGCGTGGACATGTTCGACTGCGTGATGCCCACGCGCAATGCGCGCAATGGCACCATCTTCACGCGTTTTGGCGACCTGAAGCTGCGCAATGCGCGCCACAAGACCGACCACCAGCCCATCGACACCACTTGCACCTGCCACGCCTGCGCGGGCACTTCGGGCGTGAGCTGGGACCAGGGCGGACGCGAAGGCTTTTCGCGCGCCTACCTGCACCATCTGGACCGCTGCGGCGAAATGCTCGGCCCCATGCTGGCCACCATCCACAACCTGCACTACTACCTGAACCTGATGCAGGAAGTGCGCGATGCACTGGACGCGGGCACGTTCGCGGCCTTCCGTGCGCAGTTCAAGTCGGATCGGGCGCGAGGGGTATAGGAGGCACCCCCTGAGCGACTTCGTCGCTTCCCCCTCTCAACCTGCGGTGGAGGGGGACAACACCGTCGCTGCAGGGCGGCCCTTGCTCGGTGTTCCCTTGCTGGGGCGCGCCGGTTTCAGAGGCTGCGAGCGACGCGAACGCTGAAAAACGCCCCCATCCGGCTTTACCGCTTCCCTCTCAACCTTCAGTGGAGAGGGTGGCACTGGCGTGCCAGCTGACAAGAGTTGACAAACGCTTTCGTCGTCGCGCCTTACATTGGGGCGACTTCGGGTTTACCGCTCACGCCATGCCTCGCACCCCTTCCGGCCCACTGGCCCATGCCAGCTCGCCCATAGCGCCCGCCTCGACGGCGGCCTTTCTGGGGCTGGGACTGTGCCTGTTTGCCGCCTGCATCGTCGGCATCCTGAGCCGCCCCACCGGTTTTCTGGCTTCGTTCTGGCCCGCCAATGCGCTGATGCTGGGCCTGCTGCTGCGCCTGCCCCAGCTGGCCCACTGGAAAGCCTGGGCCGTGGCCCTGACCGCCTTCGTGCTCGCCGACTGCATCACTAGCAGCGACCTGCCTATCGCGCTGTGGCTGTCGGTCGCCAACCTCTGCGGCGTGGCCTGCGGCTGGTGGTTTCTGCACCGCCTCCACCCCGCGCTGCTGGGGCTGCGGCGCCAGACTTCGACGCTGTACCTGTTCGCGGGCTGCGCCCTGGCCGCCGCGGGCTCGACCCTGGTCGGTGCCGGCACGGGCGCACAGCTGTTCCGCAGCAGCTGGTCGCAAACCGCCTTGATGTGGTTCAGCACCGAGCTGATGAATTTCGTGCTCATCGTGCCGCTGATCCTCAGCGCCCCGGGCCGCGGCCAAGCCTTCTGGCCCCGCATCGTGTCGGCGCGCGCCGCGCTGCTGCTTTTGCTGCCGCTGCTCTCGGTGATCGCCGCCGAATAGGCGGCCGTCACGCTGGGCGGTCCGGGCGCGCTGGCCTTCACCGTTCCGGCGCTGCTGTGGTGCGCGCTGAGCTACCGCCTGTTCACCACCACCTTGCTGAGCATGCTGGTCTGCACCTGGAAAGTGGCTTGCGTGTCCATGGGCGTCTTCGATTTCACGCCCTTGCACCTCGAGGCGGCCGTGTCGCTGCGGCTGGGCCTGACACTGCTGTCACTGGGGCCCTTGGCCGTGGCCTGCTCCCAGGTGGCACGCAACGAACTGATGCGTCGCCTCGACCATGCCGTGAACCACGACTTCCTGACCAGTACGCTGGCGCGCGGCGCTTTTCTGGCCCAGGGCCAGCGCCTGCTCGAACGTCTGCACCGGCAGGCCGTGCCTTCGGCCGTGCTGATGCTGGACATAGACCACTTCAAGCGGGTCAATGACCGCCACGGCCATCCCGCGGGCGACGCCCTGCTGTGCGCCCTGGCCCAGACCGTGAGCCAGGTGCTGCGCCCCCAGGACCTGCTGGGGCGCATGGGCGGAGAGGAATTTGCCGTGCTTCTGCCCGGCGTGCCGGCGGCCACGGCCCAACAGGTGGCCACGCGGATCTGCACCGCCGTGCGCGACCAGCGCCTGGCCCTGCCTGGCGGCGCCGTGCTGCAGGCCACGGTGAGCATAGGCCTGGTCTTGACCGATGGCAGCCCGCAAACCCTGGAGGAGCTGTTGCACGCTGCCGATGCCGCGCTCTACCAGGCCAAGGCAGGAGGCCGTGATCGCTGGCAGCTCAACCTGGCCCGTGCCGACCTAGCTGTCAGCCCCCTCGCCTGAAGGCACTGGCGGTGGCGTCGGCTCCAAGGTCGCAGACCGGGCGGCCGGCGTGCCGCAGGCGTGGCAATACCGCGAGAACGTGCTTTTGCGCGTACGGCAGGGAACGCAGCGGTCAAACAGGCCGATGCCGCAATGCGGGCAGAAATCGATGGCCGGGTCCTTCAGGTCGACGCCGCGCTCGCAGCCCGGGCACACGCCCTTGGCCAGGCGCGACAGCGCCACGTCATAGCTGAGCTCCACGCGGCGCTGGGCATCGGGCATGGCCTCCTGGCGCTTTTGCCGTTCGAGGTAGCGGCCATAGGCCGTGATGGCCGCCCGCCCCAGCAGCACCGTGACAACGATGCCGACTATATAGCGCACATAGCCGCCGTAATCCGGCAGGTAGGGGACGAGTTCGACAAAGAAGGCGAACAGCGCAAAAAAGATGAAGCCCCAGACGAAAGGCCACCAGGTGCTGCGGCGCTTCTTGGCGAACAGCCAGCCGGCGATGACCAGCAGCGGCAGCGTCAGAGCCAGGCGGTAGAGGAATACGCGCAATTCCTGGGCGCGCTGCGCGGCCTGCCAGGCGCCGCGCGCGCCTTCGTTCAAGGCCTGCCACGCGCCCTCGGCACGGGTCAGCGCCTGCTGGGCATCGAGTTGCTGCTGCTGCTGCGCCTGTACGGCCAGGCGGGTGCGGCGCTCGGCCTCCTTGAGCCGGTCCAGGGCCTGGGTGCGGGACAGCAGCTCGCCATCCTGGTCCGCGCGCTGCGTGGCGCTGCGCGTGGCGACCCAGTTATCGAAAGCTTCGCGCGCCGCGGTGTAATCCTTGCGCGCGGCCCGGTACTGCAGCTCGGCCTGTTCCAGCGCGGCAGCAGCCTGGTCGCGGGTCTGCTCGGCCGTCTTCTGTTCCAGCTTGACCTGCGCCACGCGATCGGGCGGCATGAAGCTCTCTATGCTTTGCCGTGACTCCACCTGCGGCAGGTCGCCAACCACCAGGCTGCCCAGCCCGACGAGGAACCAGGCGAACACCACCGCCACCAGCCACAGGCCGCGGCGAAACCATTTCTCGGGCAAACGCAAAGCTTTACTCATGGACGCTCCTCCTGTTCAAAGTTTGCCAATTGTCACCCGCTGCGGTCCGCCCGGGGTCTAGCACAATGCGCAGCCCATAAAACTGGCGCACCCCAGCAAGTGGACACCGAGCAAGGGCCGCCCCGCAGCGATGGTGTCGTCCCTAGCCGGGCGCCCCCCTCCACCGAAGGTTGAGAGGGGGAAGCGGGGGCCCGCCTAGGGCAAAGCCGCTCAGGGGGAGCGTCGCATCACCAAGGCTGCGCAACGCGACAGGTATTCGGGCACGCACAGAAACACCGCAAACGACACCAGCAGGTTGGCGATGGCGGTGAACAGGAAGACTTGCGGCACGCTGCAGCCCGCGGACAGCAGCGCGCCCGCGATCAGGCTGCTGGCGACCATGAACAACGCATTCAGAATATTGTTGGCGGCGATGATGCGCGCGCGGTGCGTGGGCTGGCTGCGCAGCTGGATCAGCGCATACATGGGCACGCTGTAGACCCCGACCGACAGCGACAGCAGCAGCAGATCGGCGACCACCCGCCAGTGCTCGGGCTGGGCCATGAAGGCCGCCATGTCCATCAGGGGGCTGACCGGCAGGCTGCGCGACGCCAGGTACAGATCCGCGGCAAACAGGCTCATGCCCACCGCGCCCAGCGGCACCAGGCCGATTTCCACATGCTGGCGGCTCAAGCGCTCGCACAGCAGCGCTCCGGCCCCCACGCCCACGGAAAACACCACCAGCAGCAAGGACGCGACCTGCTCGTTGCCGTAGAGCACTTCCTTGGCAAACGCCGGGAACTGGCTCAGAAACACCGCGCCGAAAAACCACATCCAGCTGATGCCCAGCAGCGAGCGAAACACCACCGGCTGCTGGCGGGCCAGCTGCAGATTGCGCCAGGTTTCACTGAACAGGTTCCAGTTGACGCGCAGGTCCGGGTCGGTGGCCGGCCCCGCGGGAATGAACTGGGCCGACAGACGCCCCAGCAGCGCCAGCAGCAGGCCGGCCGCCGCCACCTGCGCATGGCCCACTTCGGGCACGGCCACCAGCAGCCCGCCGGCCACATTGCCCAGCAGGATGGCGACAAAAGTGCCCATTTCGACCATGCCGTTGCCGCCGGTGAGCTCGCGCTCCGACAGCACCTGGGGCAGGTAGGCGAACTTCGCCGGCCCGAACAGCGTGGAATGCACGCCCATCAGAAAAATGCAGGCCAGCAGCAGCGGCACGTTCCCCGCCAGCATGCCCCAGGCGACCAGCGCCATGATCACCAGCTCGAGGTTTTTCGTCAGCAGAAAAATGCGCCGCTTGTCCCACTTGTCTGCCAACTGACCTGACGTCGCCGAGAACAGCAGGAAGGGCAGAATGAACAGCGCGCCTATGACCAGGCCGGCATGCGACGGCGGCAGCCAGGACACGCTCAGCTGGTAGGTCACCAGGACGGTGAACGCGAACTTGAACAGGTTGTCGTTGGCCGCACCCGCGAACTGGGTCCAGAAAAAAGGACCGAAGCGGCGCTGGCGCAGCAGCGCGAACTGGTTGGGACGGGGCTGGCCGGGGTCATGCATTGCAGGCAATCCTTTGTGAGCAGCCGGCATTGTGCCCGCGGCTGGCCCCCGTTCGGCTTAGCGTC
>JAMNYN010000061.1 GCA_023622805.1 Pseudomonadota bacterium
GGAAATCGTGATTGCGGGGCGCGTGGCCGATCCGGCCCTGGTGCTGGGGCCGGCCGTGGCCTGGCATGGCTGGGCCTGGGACGACTGGGACCGGCTGGCGCGCGGCACCATGGCCGGCCATCTGCTCGAATGCGGCGCCCAGGTCTGCGGCGGCTACTTTGCCGATCCCGGCTACAAGGACGTGCCCGATCTGGCCCATGTGGGCTTTCCCATCGCCCGCATCGAGGCCGACGGGGAATGCACCATCAGCAAGCCTGACCACACCGGTGGCCTGATCAACGCCCAGACCGTCAAGGAGCAGCTGCTGTACGAATTGCACGACCCGGCCGGCTATCTGACGCCGGATGTGGTCGCCGATATCCGCCAGGCGCGCGTCACCGAAGTCGGCCCCAACCAGGTGCGGCTGGAAGGCGTGCGCGGCCATGCGCGGCCCAGCCATCTCAAGGTCAACGTCTGCAGCGAACGCGGCTGGCTGGCGGAAGCCGAGATCTCCTATGCCGGCGCCCATGCGCTGGCGCGGGCCCAGCTGGCCCAGCAGGTGATTGCCACGCGCCTTGCGGGGCTGGGCGCCATCCGCTGCGACTTCATAGGCGTGACCAGCGTGCTCGGCGACGATCAAAGCCAGTGGCTGGCGCAATTGCCGGCCGCCGGCAGCGGGCTGGGTGCGCCAGGGGATGTGCGCGTGCGCTGGGCCTGGGAGCAGCCCACGGCGCAGCAAGCGCAGTTGCTGCTGCGCGAAGTCAATGCGCTCTATACCTGCGGGCCGGGCGGCGGCGGGGGCGTGCGCACCCAGCTGCGCTCGCGCCTGTCCACCGTCTCCTGCCTGTTGCCGCGAGACCTTGTCCACTGCGGCTGGCGCTGGTGGAATCCCGCCATGCCGGCCTTTGCTTCGGTTTAAGCCATGCACACCTCCGTCACTCTTTCCGTGCCCTTGTACCGCGTGGCCCACGGCCGCACCGGCGACAAAGGCAACCGCAGCAACATCAGCGTGATTGCCTACCACCCGGCGCTATGGCCCGTGATCGAGGCCCAGGTCACGCCCGAGCGCGTGGCCGCCCACTTTGCCGCGCGCCGGCCCAGCCAGGTGCAGCGTTATGCCTTGCCGCTGCTGCAGGCCTTGAATTTCGTCATCGACGATGTGCTCGATGGCGGCGTCAACAGCGCGCTCAATCTCGACAGCCACGGCAAGGCCCTGGCCTTCGATCTGCTGCAGCTGCCTATCGCCTTGCCGCGCGAGCTGCTGGTCCATTGCCAGGGCCCGCAGCCGTTCTGAGTCCGTTTTCCCCTGTGCACCTGACGACATTACATAAAAGGAGACAAGACATGAGCACCCCAATCCACCCGAATTCCACGCGTCGCTGGGCCCTTGGCGCCGGCATGGCCGCCGCCCTGGCCGTGGCCGCGCCTTTGGCCTTTGCCCAGAACACCGCCAAGTACCCCGGCAAGACGCTCACGTTCGTCGTGCCGTTCGCTGCCGGCAGCGCCACCGACCAGATCGCCCGCGCGCTGGGCCAGGCCTTGACCCAGGAAACAGGCCAGGCCGTGGTGGTGGAGAACAAGGGCGGCGCCAGCGGCATGCTGGCCGCCCAGAGCGTGGCGCGCGCGCCGGCCGACGGCTACACGGTGCTGATCACCACCAACACCACCCACGCGGCCAACGAGCATTTGTACAAGAAGCTGCCCTACGACCCGGTCAAGGATTTCGCGCCGGTCACGGGCCTGGGCAAGGGCGGTCAGTTGCTGGTGGTGAACGCCGCCGCACCCTACAAGAGCGTCAAGGAACTGGTGGATTACGCCAAGGCCAACCCCGGCAAGCTGTCGTTCGGCAGCGGCAGTTCTTCGAGCCGCATGGCCGGTGAAATGCTCAAGCAGCTCGCGGGTGTGGACATCCTGCACGTGCCCTACAAGAGCAACCCGCTGGCGCTCACCGACCTGCTGGGCGGCCAGATCGATCTGATGATCACCGACGTTTCCACCGGCGTGCCGCAGGTGCAGGCCGGCAAGCTCAAGGCCCTGGGCTTTTCCACGCAGGAGCGCAGCCCCATGCTGCCCGATGTGCCGACCATAGAGCAGGCCGGCATCAAGGGCTACAACATGGGTTACTGGTTCGCGGCCTATCTGCCCGCGGCGACGCCGCCGCAACTGGTCAGCCAGCTGAGCAATCTGCTGGGCAAGGCCGTGGAGAGCAAACAGGCCGCGGGCTTTTATGCCCAGTCGGGGACCAGCCGCTGGCATGGCACGCCCGAGGAACTGGCCAGGTTCCAGGCCCAGGAGACGGCCAAGTGGGGCAAGGTCATTCAGGCGGCCGGCATTCAGCCGGAGTAAGCGGGGCTTTCCTGCACAATGGTCCCAGGACTGCGCATTTTCCATGCGCAGTCATCCACTGCCAGCAAGAAAAGGATTTGGGCCATGGACATGACAACCCCCCGATTTACGGCGCTTTTTTCCCAACTGGGCCTGGCCGATGACCCCGCGGGCATCGCCGAATTCATTCGCGCCCACGCGCCGCTGGACCCTGCCGTGCGGCTGGAGGACGCGCCTTTCTGGACGCCGGCCCAGGCCAGCCTGCTGCGTGAAGAGCTGCAGGAAGATGCGGATTGGGCCGAAGTGGTCGATCAGCTCAATGCGGCATTACGGGGAAGCACCCCCTGAGCCGCTAACGCGTCTTCCCCCTTGAGGGAGACGACACCATCGCTGCGGGGCGGCCCTTGCTCGGTGTCCCCATGCTGGGGCGCGCCAGTTTCGTCGGCCGCGAACGATGCGAGCACTCGGGGAAATAGGCTCTCAGTGCTGGCCCTGCAGGCTGCCTGGCGGGTCGACCTGCACGGTCACGTGCTCGATCGCATGGTGCTCGCGCAGTTGCCGGGCCACGGTCTGCGGCAGGGTGAGCGGGTCGATGCCCGGCGCGGGCGTCACGTGGACGGTGGCGATCACCCTTTCGTCGGTCAGCGTCCAGGCATGGAAATGGCCGACTTCGGCGACGTCGGGCAGGGCGGCGATGCCGGCCTGGGCGGCTTCT
Organism: Pseudomonadota bacterium; assembly: GCA_023622805.1. Taxonomy (GTDB): domain Bacteria; phylum Pseudomonadota; class Gammaproteobacteria; order Burkholderiales; family Burkholderiaceae_C; genus Comamonas; species Comamonas bellezanensis. Next base: position 3,020 of record JAMNYN010000061.1, read on the forward strand.
ACATCCATGCCGCGTGGCACGGCCTGCAGCAGGATCAGTAGCGAGTCCGAGACCAGGCTCCAGGCCGAGCGCACGACCAGCACCGCGACCAGCACGGACAGAATGGGATCGAGCACGGTCCAGCCCGTGAGCAGAATGCCGATGGCCGCGGCGATCGCCCCCACCGAGCCGAGCAGGTCGCCGATCACATGCAGCAGCG
>JAMNYN010000306.1 GCA_023622805.1 Pseudomonadota bacterium
TAGACGACGTCACGCCGCTGGCGGTGATGGCTGCCGACGAGTTCGTGCTGTGGACGCACATGGATGCGCCGTACAAGAACGCCGCCGACCTGATCGCCGATGCCCGCGCCAAGAATGGGCGTTTCAAGATGGCCGGTGCCCAGTCCAAGGACACGGACCACATTCTCACCCGCAAGATCGAGCAGGCCACGGGCGTGAAGATGACCTATGTGCCGTTCAAGTCCGGCGGCGAAGTGGCGGTGCAGCTGTCGGGCGCGCACGTCGATGCCAATACCAACAACCCTTCGGAAAGCGCTTCCCACTGGCGCGCCGGCAAGGTGCGCCCGCTGTGCGTGTTCGCGGCCAAGCGCGTGGACACCAAGGAGAAAGTCACGGCCGAACAAGGCTTTGGCGATCTGCCGACCTGCAAGGAAGCCGGCATCCCGGTGGACGCCTTCCACATGCCGCGCACTGTATGGCTGGCCGATGACGTGAAGCCCGAACAGATCAAGTTCTACGAGAACCTGCTGGACCAGGTGCGCCAGAAGCCCGAATGGAAAGCCTGGCTGGCCCGCGGCACGCAAAGCGACATGTTCCTGGTGGGCAGCAAGCTCAAGGACTATGTGGCCGCTGACACCAAGGCCCACCGCGAGCAGTTCGGCCAGGACGGCTGGCTGGTGAAGGACTGATTTCTGCGCATGGGTGCCTGAGCGCCTGATACCGATTCACCGCACCCAGCCGCCGGCGGGGTGCGGTTTCCTGAGGATTTTCGCTATGAGCAAAGTCAATCGCCAGACCATGGAGCTGGTTGTTGCGGTGGTGATCGCAGTGTTCGCGCTGTTCATCATCCTTGGAAGCCTGCAGCTCGACACCGGCTGGAGCAGCACGGGCCCGCAGTCGGGCTACTTCCCTCTGCGCCTGGGCATCCTGCTGGGCCTGATTGCCCTGGGTCTGCTGGTGCAAAGCCTGCTGGCGCGCAAGCCGGATATCTTCGCCGATGCCCAGCAGCTCAAGCGCAGCTTCTCGGTGTTCGCGCCGTCCGTGGTGTTTGTGCTGGCCATGCAATGGGTGGGCGCCTATGTCGCCGGCGCGCTGTACCTGATCTATATGGCCCGCGTGCACGGGCCCTTCCCTGTCTTGAAATCCGTGGCGATCGGCGTCATCGCCATGGCCGTGTTCTTTGGCGTTTTCGAGCTCTGGTTCCAGGTGCCGCTGCCCAAGGGGCCGATCGAGCAATCGCTGGGCTATATCTGAGAAAGCTGCCGACCCATGTTCGACCAAATCCACAACCTGATGGGCGGTTTCGAGACCGCTTTCAGTCTCTACCATGTGCTGCTGATGTGCGGCGGCGTGCTGCTGGGCATTCTCGTCGGCGTGCTGCCCGGCCTGGGCGCGCCCAATGGCGTGACCTTGCTGCTGCCGCTGACCTTCATGATGCCGCCGGTGTCGGCCATCATCCTGCTGTCATCCATGTACTGGGGGGCGCTGTTTGGCGGCTCCACCACGTCCATTCTGTTCAACATCCCGGGCGAGCCCTCGTCCGTGGCGACCACCTTTGACGGCTACCCCATGGCGCGCAAGGGCGATGCATCCAAGGCCCTGGCCACGGCGTTTCTCGCCGCTGGCTTTGGCGCCATGGCCGGCATCATCGTCGTCACGCTGATCGCCAACACGATTGCCGACTTCGCGCTGCGCTTCAGCCCGCCCGAATACTTCGCCATCTACCTGCTGACGTTCTGCTCCTACGTGGGCATGAGTGGCGGAGCGCCGCTCAAGACCCTGGCCTCGCTGGTGATCGGCCTGGTGCTGGCCACCGTCGGCATGGACACCATTTCGGGCGAAATGCGCCTGACCTACGGCAGCGACAACATGGTCGGCGGCATTTCCTTCCTGGCGGCGGTGATCGGCCTGTTCGGCATCGGTGAGCTGCTGGTCACGGTGGAAGACGGCCTCAAGTTCGAAGGCCTCAAGGCCAAGATGAGCTGGCGCGTGGTGTGGCAGACCATCAAGGAAATGCCCCAGCACATGGTGGCCCTGGTGCGTTCCACGGTCATTGGCTGCTGGATGGGCATCACGCCGGGCGGGCCGACCGCGGCTTCGTTCATGTCCTACGGCATTGCCAAGCGCTTTTCCAAGCGCGGCGCGAACTTCGGCAAGGGCGAGCCCGAAGGCGTGGTCTCTCCCGAGGCCGCCGACCACTCCGCCGGCGTCTCGGCGCTGCTGCCCATGCTTGCCCTGGGCGTGCCCGGTTCGGCCACGGCCGCGGTGATGATGGGCGGCTTGATGATGTGGGGGCTGCAGCCCGGCCCCATGCTGTTCATCGAGCAGCCGGACTTCGTCTGGGGACTGATCGCGTCCATGTACCTGGCCAACATCGTGGCCGTGGTGCTGGTGCTGGCGACGATTCCGTTCTTCGCCTCCATCCTGCGCCTGCCGTTTTCCATCATCGGCCCGGTGATCATCGTGGTGTGCCTCACTGGCGCCTACACCATAGGCGGCAAGATGTTCGACGTCTACCTGGCCCTGGGCTTTGGCGTGATCGGCTACGTGTTCAAGAAACTCGACTACCCGATTGCCCCGTTGATCCTGGCCATGGTGCTGGGCGACAAGACCGAAGACGCGTTCCGCCAGTCCATGCTGCTGTCCGATGGCGCGCTCAGCGTGTTCTTCGGCAACGGCCTGGTCGGCACCATCACCAGCATGGCCCTGATCCTGCTGGCCTGGGGCTTCGTCGGCAAGCTGTTCAAGCGCAGGCGCTGATCCACGCTGCGCATGCCGGCCATGCACAGCCTTTTGTCTTTCTCAGATTTCTTTTGTCATGACCCAGAAACTCCTGCTCGGCGCGATTGCCGATGACTTCACTGGTGCCACCGATCTCGCCAACAACCTGGTGCGCGCCGGCATGCGCGTGGTGCAGACCATTGGCGTGCCCAGCCAGCCGCTGGCTGCCGATGTGGATGCGGTGGTGGTCGCGCTCAAGTCGCGCACCGCACCGGTGGGCGAGGCCGTGGCCGAGTCGCTGCAGGCGCTGCACTGGCTGCGGGCCGCGGGCGCGCGCCAGATCTACTTCAAGTACTGCTCGACTTTCGACAGCACGCCCGAGGGCAATATCGGCCCGGTGACGGATGCGCTGATGCAGGCCCTGGGCACGAACTTCACCGTAGCCACGCCGGCGTTTCCCGACAACCAGCGCACGGTGTTCAAGGGCTATCTGTTCGTGGGCGACGTGCTGCTCA
>JAMNYN010000486.1 GCA_023622805.1 Pseudomonadota bacterium
ACCTGAGCCTGGGCGTGGCCAATTCCATTGTGGCAGTGGAAGAGGGCTGCGACCGTGTGGACGCGAGCCTGGCCGGCATGGGCGCGGGCGCGGGCAATGCGCCGCTGGAAGTGTTCATCGCCGCGGCCGAGCGCCTGGGCTGGAACCACGGCACGGATTTGTACAAGCTCATGGACGCGGCGGACGACATCGTGCGCCCGCTGCAGGACCGGCCGGTGCGCGTGGACCGCGAGACGCTGGCCCTGGGCTATGCGGGCGTGTACAGCTCGTTCCTGCGCCACGCCGAAGTGGCGGCGGCGAAGTATGGCCTGAAAGCGGTCGACATCCTGGTCGAGCTGGGCAAGCGGCGCATGGTCGGCGGCCAGGAAGACATGATCGTCGACGTGGCGCTGGACATTCTGAAAAACCGCGCGCCTTCGGCGGCCTGAGCCGAACACTGAAAGAAAGCAATACCATGTCCACAGCCATCACAGAACAAGCGACCAGCCATCTGGTGCGCATCCAGGAATCCGGTCTGGACCTGCAGGTGCATTACAACGATGTCGGCCAGGGCGAGGAAGTCGTGGTCATGCTGCACGGCTCCGGTCCGGGCGCGACCGGCTGGGCCAATTTCCACCGCAATATCGAGCCGTTGGTGGCCAATGGCTATCGCGTGATCCTGCTCGACTGCCCCGGCTGGGGCAAGAGCGACAGCATCGTGAATTCCGGCTCGCGCTCCGATCTGAACGCTTCGGCCCTCAAAGGCCTGCTGGACGCGCTGAACCTGCACAAAGTGCACATCGTTGGCAACTCCATGGGCGCACACAGCGCGGTGGCGTTTGCGCTGCGCTATCCCGAGCAGGTTGGCAAGCTGGTGCTGATGGGCGGAGGCACGGGCGGCCCCAGCCAGTTCGTGCCCATGCCCACCGAAGGTATCAAGCTCATCGGTGCGCTCTACCGCAACCCGACCATAGACAACCTCAAGAAGATGATGAACGTCTTCGTCTATGACGCCAGCAGCATGACCGACGAGCTGTTTCAGCAGCGGCTGAACAACATCCTGGCGAATCGCGAGCACCTGGAGAACTTCGTCAAGAGCAGCGAAGCCAACCCCAAGCAGTTCCCCGACAACGGCCACCGCCTGCACGAAATCAACGCCAGGACCTTGGTCATCTGGGGGCGCGACGACCGTTTCGTGCCCATGGACGTGGGCCTGCGCCTGATCTGGGGCATTCGCAACGCCGAATTCCACGTGTTCAACCAATGCGGCCACTGGGCCCAGTGGGAACATGCCGAGCGTTTCAACCAGATGGTGGGTGATTTCCTGCAATTGCCATAAGCGGCATTCTCCCTTTTTCCGCAAAAGGGCTCTGGGGTGGCAGACTGTGGTTTGTCGCCCTTCTTTGTGTCCGCCATGCAATCCATCGCACAGATACACGCCAGCGGAGAAATCACGCTGAGCGGGGAGCCGGGCCCCGTCCCCTGGTGGAGCTTCACCAAGACCGTGCTGGCGATCGCGGCCCTGCGGCTGGTGGAGGATGGCATGCTGGGCCTGGACAGTCCCATAGATGGCGAGCGCTTCAATCTGCGGCAACTGCTGCGGCATGAGGCGGGGCTGGCCGACTACGGGCTGATCGCGCAATACCACGGCGATGTCGCGGCGGGCTGCTCGCCATGGTCGGTCGAGCAGTTGCTGGACCGGGTCGATGTGCGCTCAGCGCGCGCGCAGCCCGGGCAGGCCTGGGTCTACTCGAATGTGGGTTATCTCTATGTGGGCCGGCAGATTGCGCAGGCCATGGGCCTGGGCCTGGCGGATGCGCTCAAGACCTGTGTCTTCCAGCCCGCGGGGCTGGACACGGCCCGGCTGGCGCGCATGCCGTCCGACCTCGACGGGGTGAACATGGGGGATGCCCGCAACTACCACCCGGGCTGGGTCTACCACGGCCTGGTGACGGGCACGACACTGGATGCGGCGCGCCTGCTGGCGGCCCTGGTCGGCGGCAAGCTGCTGCAGGCGCGGAGCATGGCGCAGATGTGCGAAGGCCGGGCCTTGCCCGAGCACCGCTCGGCCCTGCACCCCGATCCGGCCTATGGGCTGGGCCTGATGCTCAGCGCCCATGCGGCGCAAGACCACCCCCTGGGCCATTCGGGCGCGGGTCCGGGCAGCGGGGTGGCGGTCTATGCCAAGGGTGGGGCGGTCTGCGCGCTGTGGGCCGCAGAGTCCTCGCAAAAGGATGCAACAGCGGAAGCTTTTAAACTCCTGGCCAATGGACAGGCTTTCACCTAGGAGCGGCGTGGGCGAATTTATTGCGGCAGTAGAGGCGGCTTTCTCGGCGGACGGCGTGATTGCGAAGGCGCATCCGCATTTCCGCCCGCGCAGCGGACAGACGGAAATGGCCGTGGCGGTGGCGGAAACCATTGCCGACGGCGGTGTGCTGGTGGTCGAGGCGGGCACGGGCGTGGGCAAGACCTATTCCTATCTGGTGCCGGCCCTGCTCAGCGGCCAGCGGGTGCTGGTCTCCACCGCGACCAAGGCCTTGCAGGACCAGCTGTTTTCCCGCGACCTGCCGAGCCTGGTGGGCATGCTGGGCTTGCCGCTGCGCATGGCCCAGCTCAAGGGCCGGCCCAGCTATCTGTGCCAGCACCGGCTGGGCCTGGCGCGCCAGGGCCGCGGTGCGCCGCAGGATCCGCAATTGCTGCGCAGCCTGGCGCATGTCGAGGAATGGGCGCGCGTCACGCGCAGCGGCGATCTGGCCGAGCTGTCCACCGTGGGCGAGGATTCGCCGGTCTGGCCGCTGGTCACTTCCACGCGCGACAACTGCCTGGGCAGTGCCTGCCCGCAGTTCGAGCCCTGCCACCTCAACGTGGCGCGGCGCGCCGCGCTGGCGGCCGACGTGGTGGTGGTCAATCACCATTTGTTTTTCGCCGATCTGGAAGTGCGCGAGTCGGGCGTAGCCCAGCTGCTGCCTTCGGTGGGCGTGGTGATTTTCGACGAAGCCCACCAGCTCAACGAAACCGGCATCCAGTTCGCTGGCACCTTGGTCGGCACGGCCCATCTCCAAGGCTATGGCCGCGATTTCCTGGCCCAGACGCTGGAGCATGCGCGCGGCATGGGCGACTGGATGCAGTTGAGTGCGGACTTGGAGCGCACGGTGCGCGATCTGCGCCTCGCGGCCGGCCGCTCGCAGGTGGGAGAGCGCCTGCGCTGGCGCGGCGCCGTGCCCGACGGCCTGG
>JAMNYN010000480.1 GCA_023622805.1 Pseudomonadota bacterium
GCACCCTCGGCGCGCCCCAGCAGCAGAAAGCCGCCATCGGCCCACAGGCCCACGTCCTCGGTCAGGATGGTGGTGACCGCGTTGTAGTTGGCCAGATCGCAGTGCACCAGAATGCCGCGCTCGCCGGGCGCCACATCCTGGCCCGTGACGGGCTCGACCAGGCGCGAACGAATCCAGTGCGGCCCCGACTTGACCGACGGCAGCGTGGTGTTGCCGTCGTCATAGAACTGCGTGCTCAGCTCGGTCATGCCGTACATGTTGATGCAATGCGTGCGCGGCACGCCCAGCAGCTGCGACAGATCGGCATAGAAGTCTTCCAGCGGCAGCTCGCGCGACTGGCCCTTGTAGCCGCCCGTGTCCAGAATGCGGCTGCCCGCGGGCAGCCGAAAGCTGCGGCCCTGGGCGCGCAAGGCGTCCATCACATGCACCAGGCTGAAGCTCGCGCCCAGCAGCGCATAAGGCTGGCCGCTGCGTTCGGACTCCTCCAGCACGGCGCACAGGCCGGCCATGTCCAGGCCATCTGGCGTCAGGAAGTAGCGGCTGTCGGCCGTGCCGAATTCGGATTGAGCCAGCGCCAGGTAATGCGCCAGCGACGAGTTGGGCATGGCCTGCTCGTCGGGGAAAAGAATGCCCATGGGCAGGCGCGCGTCGCCCCGCATGAAGCGCTGCGCGAAGTGACGCTGCATCGACAGGTCGTAGACATCGAGCTGGGGATGAAAATGCCGCCCGCGCGCCGCACGGCCCGTGGTGCCGCTGGTCATGAACACACGCTCGCCCTCCGAGGCCGGCTCGCTTCGCAGCTCCATGGCCTTGAACGCATCGATGGGCACGGCCGGGATATCGCTCCAGGTCTTGACATTGCGCAGCGTGGCGCCGCGCCGCTGGCAGAAACTGCGAAACGGCGCATTGGATTCGTACTGGTGAGCAAACAGGCGCAGGGCGAGTGCGTCGAACTGTTCGTCGGAGCAGGCATCCATGGCGATGAATGCGAGCAGATCTGCGACCAGCGAGGCGGCCTTGTCCATGGAATTCCTTCGAGAGCTTAAAACTGATGCTCCGAAGGCCCCTCGCCCGTGCGCGCAAAAATCAATCAAGGCGCGACCACGTCAGGGTACAAGCTCTTCTTCCGCCGGAATGACCCGGGTCAAGTTCTCGGGTGTAGATCTCAGCACTGGCGTGCACCCCGGAGCGAGGGCTATCTTACCGCAGCGGTAGTCAGTGGCGGCGCGCGTGGCAGTGTTGGCCGGCGGGGTTGCGGGGGGATGTCTGGATAGCGGCGCAATCAAGTACGCACACATGTACGCAAGGTCCGCACGGCCCTAGACCTTGCCTTTGACATCTTTCCCGCCTGACCGCGGCACAACGACCAGGGCGATGCCGCCCAGGATCGCGCAGCCCGCCAGCGCCAGCCGCAACGTCCAGGTTTCGCCCAGCAAGGCCACGGCCCCCAGCGCCGCCAGCAGCGGCACGCTGAGCTGTACCGAGGCGGCCGCTCCGGCCTTGAGGCCGGGCAGTGCCGCATACCAGGCCACATAGCCCAGCCCCGAAGTCAGCGCCCCCGAGCACAGCGCGTATGCCAGCCCTGCAGCACTCAGAGAAGACTGGCCCAGCAACAGGGCAGCCAGCAACAGCGCCAGCGGCGCGGCGCGCAGAAAATTGCCGGCCGTCACACCCATGGGGTCGATCGCCCCCTTGCCGCGCAGCGAATAAGCGCCCCAGGCCATGCCCGCGACCAGCATGAGCATGGCCGCGCCCCAGGGCGGCGCCGACAACCCTGGCCGCAGCAACACCACCAGACCGCCCAAGGCCAGCGCCAGTCCGGCCCACTGCCGCAGCGCCAGACGCTCACCGCGCCACAGGCCGACACCCACCATGGTGGCCTGCACGGCCCCGAACAGCAGCAACGCCCCCACGGCCGCCGGCAGGCTCACATAAGCGAAGGAAAAGGCCGCGGCATAGACAAACAGCAGCCCGGCCGACCACCAGTTGCCACCGCCCACCGTGGGAGCGCGCCGCAGGCGCACAACCAGCGCCAGCATCAACGCCCCCGACACCAGCCGCACCGCCGTGAAGCTGGCCGCATCCATGGCCTGGGACTGCAGCGCCAGGCGGCACAGCAGCGAATTGGCGGCAAAGGCCAGCATGGCCAGCGCAGTCAGCACAGCGGTGTGGAACAACGGCATGATCAAGCCCTGGAAGTGGCCGACCAAGCCATGGTACAGCTGCAGGCAGAGCCCATCCTGCTGACTGCGCACCGCCAAGGCGTGGTGGGCGCAGTCAAAAAAAGCCGCAAGTCCAAGTATTCATTGGGCTTGCAGCTTGTTTTTGTGATTTTCGATCACCGAGAAAGTGGGTCAGTTCACCGCTGGCGAACATGACCGCAGACAGCAATCAGTCTGCCAGCACGACGCCCAGCTTGGCGAGCTTGGACGCGAGCACGTCACGGCGGCGCGCTGCTTTGGACGCTGTTTCCGTCACCGACTTGATGACGCCAGGGCCCTTGGAGCGTGCAGCTGGGATCAGTTCTGCTTTCTTGGCAGCTTCGGCAGCGACTTTACGGTAGCTGGCAATCAGCTCGGCGTGTGCAATGGGTTGATTCACGAATATTTCCAGATTGAAGACAGCACCGATTGTGGCCGCAAAACGATCTCCACATCTTCCTGGTCCGCCAAGCACCGGATTCCGCTCCGCAGACCGCCCCCTTCTCGCCGCGGCCCACAACAAAAAAGCCCTGACAGCGCGAGCAATCAAGGCCTTGGGTCATCGCGGCATGACCGGGAAGATGACCGATTACTTGAGGGCGTCCTTGGCCGCTTCCTTCACATCGCCAACCGCTTTTTGGGTCTTGCCTTCGACTTGCTTGGCAATACCCTTGGCTTGCTGCTCCCGGCTGTTGATGACTTCCCCAGCCTTTTGCTGGACCTTGCCCGCGGCATCCTTCAAGGTGCCCTTGATTTGATCTTTGTTCATATTCTTCCTTTATTGCGTGAACCGCCTGAACGGTCCAATGATTGAAGTGCCTATGAACAATGGACCTCTATTGCAAGGATGACCGTAGGAGAAAGCGCGGCAGAGTCGTGGGCGTCAACCTACGTGTGCAGTTAATGAGGACTGCCCAAAACCCTGCTAGCCTCCCAAAAAGGGGGATTCCGTGCGAATTCGGTGCGAAATTCACGGCAATAACAGGAAATTCAGACGGGCAAAGAAAAACG
>JAMNYN010000692.1 GCA_023622805.1 Pseudomonadota bacterium
GTCCTGGGCATCGATCACCAGCACGGGAATGCCGAACTGGGCGAGCTGGGCCATCAGGGGCGGCGCGTAGGCCATGAGCACCACATCGGGACGCAGGCGCACGATGGCCTCGATCTGCGGCGCATGGATCTTGCCCAGGCGCGGCAGGCGGCCGACCTGGGGCGGGTAGTTCGAGGACGCGTCCACGCCCACCAGGCGATCGCAGGCGCCGAGCGCGCAAAGCCATTCCGTGGTCGAGGGCAGCAGCGAGACGATGCGCTGCGGCGCCTGGGCAAATTCGACCGTGCGGCCCTGGGTGTCACGCACCGCATAGGCCTGGACGGGCGCGGCCCCCAGCAGCGCGCAGGCCAGCAGGGCGCTGTACAGAGCGCAGGGCCAGGAAATAAAACGGTGCAGCAGGGAGGAAGGCATCTAGGACAGGTAGCGGGGCGCGGACACCCCGGTACCTTAAGGCAAAAGCGCGCTCAGTTCTGCGGCGCCCATTTCATACTGATGAACAGCGTGCGGCCGGCATTGGCGTAGCCCTTGGTCGGCGCATAGTCGCGGTCGGCCAGGTTGTTGATCCGGGCCAGCAGCGCCCAGTCCTTGTTCAGCTTGCGCTGGGCGTAGACGTTGACCACGCCGTAGCCGCCCAGGCTGTCGCTGTTGTCGACGTTGGTGAAGCGCGCGCTGTAGAGCTGGGCTTCGCTGCCCAGCGTCCAGCCCGCGACCTGGGTGTCGGCCGAAAGCTTGAGCATGCGCTTGGAGCGGTAGGGCAGCAGCTTGCCGTTTTCCAGGTTCTTGGGGTTGAGGAAGTCCAGCGACAGGCCCAGGTTCAGGCGGTCCAGGCGGGTCGCGCCGCTGAGCGTCAAGCCCTTGAGCTCCACGCTTTCCCAGTTGCGGTAGCAGTTGCAGGCCGGCGTGCTGGTCCAGTCGTAGGTGATCTGGTTCTTGATCTTGTTGCGGTAGGCCACGGCGGACAGGTGATTGCTGCCGGCGTTGTAGTGCAGCCCGGTTTCGAGGTTGGTGCTGCTTTCGGGCTTGAGATCGGCCGCGGCCTGTCCGGTGAAGCGTTCGTACAGCGTGGGCGTGCGAAAGGCCGTGCCGGCCGAAGCCACCCAGCGCAGCGTGTCACCCAGCTGCAGGCCGTAGCCCAGGCCGCCCGTGGTCTTGCCTTGCTGGTCGCGGATGCGGTCATGGCGCGCATTGGCGTCGAACTGCTGCGCGCCATTGGCATAGCGCCAGCCGGCCGACAGCGAATCCTGCACGCGGCGGCTGTCGGTGTTCTGGGTCCAGGCGTAGTGGGTGGTCAGCCGGTCCTCGCGCCGCTCGAGATCGAGGTTCAGGCGGTGGGCGCCCAGTTTCCACTGGTTCTGCCACAGGTAGTTGGTGCTGTCGCCCTCGGCGCTTTCAGGGGTCGTGGTGTTGCGCTGGCTGTCGCTGCGCGTCTGGCCCAGTTGCACCACGCTTTGGTAGCGGTCGCTCCAGGCGGCCTGCCAGCGCAGCGAGCCCGTGGTGTTCTTCACGGTGTCGAAGTCGTCGAAAGGCGGCGGGCTCTGGTCGTAATGGGCCTTGAGGCGGTTGTGCAGCAGGCGCGCATCGAATTGGTGGATGCCTTGCTTCAGGCCGGCATTGAGTCCCAGCGAAGAATTGGCATAGCCGTCCTTGTCGGGGTTGGCCACCCAGGGGCTGCCCACATTGAAGCCGTCACTGCGCTCGTCGGCCACATGCAGGCCATAGCTCCAGCCGTTGGCACCGCCTTGCAGGCCCGTGGAAAGCTTGGAGCTGTGCTGGCTGCCCAGGCCGGCCTCGGCGTAGGCGCGCAGCGGACCGTCGCCCCGGCGCGTGAAGATCTGGATCACGCCGCCCATGGCATCCGAGCCGTAGATGGCGGCGGCCGGGCCGCGCAGCACTTCGATGCGCTCGATCTGCGCCAGCGGCAGAGCCTCCCAGACCGCTCCGCCTTGCATTTCCTGGCTGCTGTAGCGCACGCCGTCGATGAACACTGCCGTGTGCTGGTTGCCGGCGCCGCGCAGCGATACCGAGGTGATGTGTCCGGGGCCGCCGTTGCGCGTGATCTGTACGCCGGGTACTTGGGACAGAAGGTCGGCGACGCCGACGGCGCCGCTGCGCTCAATGGCCGCGGCGTCGATCACGCTCATGTCGGCCGTGACGGTGCGCAGTGGCTGGGGCAGGCGCGCGGCCGTGACCACCATGGTGTCCAGCGCGGGCGCGGTCTGCGCACCGGCGGTGGAGCACAGGCCGAGGACGGCCAGCGCGCAGGCGCTCATACGCGCCGGCACGCCGGCGTGGATTGCTTGGAAAATAGTCATGAAAGGCATACCAGTTCGCGCCAGCGACCCCGCCGGCACTTCACTCACAAGGCTTTTGCCCGGGGCAAAAACCACCTTGTTGGCCGGTATCCAGACTGGTGAATGGACGGACATGGCCTTCCCGGCGTGGTGGGCGCCAGTGGCTTGCAGATGTCCGTTGGCCTGCGATAACAGGCGCTGATCACTGACTGTTGCGGGGGCAGTACAGGCCAGGCGGGCGAAATGCATCGCCGCCCCCCTGTTTCCCGTTTAACGGCCCGGCAAGAACTGCAGGGCACGCACCAACGCCGCGATTCTAGCGTGGGGGCGATTTCTTTATGCCAAAAGCCGCAGCACGGTGACGATCACCACGCCAATGGCCAGATTGGCCGCGACCCAGAAGCGGATGCTGGCCAGGGCCTTGCCGCCGGCTGGCCAGTCGGCCGCTTGCACGGCACGATCGAGGCGCTTGAACAGGGCGAAACGGATATGGCCGAACAAGGCCGCCATCACCAGGCCCAGCGCCGCCATCACTTTCCACGACAGCGGCATGTGGAATTTCAGGTCGGCCATGGCCGCCATCTGGTAGACCGAGGCCACCATGCCCAGGCCCGACAGCAGCACCACCAGCACCGTGACCAGCATGGCCGCGAAAAAGCGCCGCAGCACGGCGTGCATCAGCGGCACCCGCACGGAGGGCTCCAGCGTCTGCACGGCGGGGCGCAGGAAAAAGTGCGAAAACACCATGCCGCCCAGCCAGACGATGACGGCCAGCAGGTGGATGTACTTGAGGGGGGCAAACAGCATGGAGGGCCTGTGGTGAGAGTGTGGTGGTCAGGAAACGGTGGTCTTGCGCGCTTCGCCCAGGCAGGCCGCGGCGGTGAAGAGCACGTCGGTCGACGAGTTCAGCGCGGTCTCG
>JAMNYN010000615.1 GCA_023622805.1 Pseudomonadota bacterium
CGGCGGCAAGGTGCTGGGCCAGCCCATCGAGATCGTCACGGCCGACCACCAGAACAAGGCCGACATCGCCGCCAGCAAGGCGCGTGAGTGGATCGATACCCAGGGCGTGACGCTGATGTTCAGCGGCACCAATTCGGGCACGGCCCTGGCGGTGTCGCAGGTCGCGAACGAGAAGAAGCGCGTGCACTTCAACAATGGCGCGGGCTCGTCGGCATTGACCAACGAACAGTGCAATCCCTACACCGTCCACTATGCCTACGACACCGTGGCGCTGGCCAAGGGCACGGGCGGCGCCGTGGTCGATCGCGGCGGCAAGGACTGGTTCTTCCTGACGGCTGACTATGCGTTCGGCCAGGCCCTGGAATCCGACACCAGCGCGGTGATCAAGGCCAAGGGCGGCAAGGTAGTGGGCAGCGTCAAGCACCCGCTCAATGCCTCGGACTTCTCGTCCTTCCTGCTGCAGGCCCAGGCCTCCAAGGCCCACATCCTGGGTCTGGCGAATGCCGGCGGCGACACCATCAACGCCATCAAGGCCGCGCGTGAATTCGGCATCAACAAGACCATGAAGACCGCGGGTCTGCTGGTCTTCCTGACCGACATCCACAGCCTGGGCCTGAAGAACACCGAAGGCCTGCTGCACACCATCAGCTGGTACTGGGACATGAACGACGCCTCGCGCGCCTTCGCCAACAAGTTCTTCGCCAAGACCAAGCGCATGCCTACCGACGTGCAGGCCGCCGATTACTCGGCTGTGATGCAGTACCTCAAGGCCGTGCAGGCAGTCAAGACCACCGATGCCGACAAGGTCATGGCCTACCTCAAGAGCACGCCGCTGTCGGACTTCTATGCCAAGGGCTCCATCCGTCCGGACGGCACCTATGCGCACGACATGTACCTGGTCGAAGTCAAGTCGCCCGCCGAATCCAAGAAGCCCTGGGATTACCTGAAAGTCCTGCAGACCCTGCCGGCCGCACAGGTCTGGACCACCAAGGCCGAGACCAAGTGCGCACTCTGGAAGTAAGCGGCACCTAGCCGCTCCGACGCAATCCCTTCACCCCACCCGCGTATCCCCATGGACATTTTTGGTGTTTCATTGCCGGGCCTGATGAGCCAGCTCCTGTTGGGGCTGGTCAATGGCTCGTTCTATGCAATCTTGAGTTTGGGCCTGGCCGTGATTTTCGGCCTGCTCAACGTCATCAATTTTGCACATGGGGCCTTGTTCATGCTGGGGGCGGTCTGCACCTGGATGGCCATGAACTACTTCGGCATCAACTACTGGGTGATGCTGGTGGCGGCGCCGCTGGTGGTGGGCTTGCTGGGGGTGCTGATCGAAAGGTTGCTGCTGCGCTGGATCTACCAGCTCGACCATTTGTATGGTCTGCTGCTGACCCTGGGTCTGTCGCTGCTGATCGAAGGCGTGTTCCGCTCGGTCTACGGCGTGTCCGGTCTGGGCTATGACACGCCCGAGCTGCTCGAAGGCGCGACCGACCTGGGCTTCATGATGCTGCCCAATTACCGGGCCTGGGTGGTGCTGGCCTCGGTGACGGTGTGCCTGGCGACCTGGTACGTGATCGAGAAGACGCGTCTGGGCGCCTACCTGCGCGCCGGCACCGAGAACCCGCGTCTGGTCGAAGCCTTCGGCGTCAACGTGCCGGTGATGATCACGCTGACCTATGCCTTTGGCGCGGCCCTGGCGGCGTTTGCCGGCGTGCTGGCGGCGCCCGTCTACCAGGTCACTCCGCTGATGGGACAAAACCTGATCATCGTGGTGTTTGCCGTGGTGGTGATCGGCGGCATGGGCTCCATCATGGGCGCCATCCTCACGGGCCTGGGCCTGGGAGTGATCGAAGGCCTGACCAAGGTGTTCTATCCCGAAGCTTCTTCGACCGTGGTCTTCGTCATCATGGTCATCGTTCTCCTGATTCGCCCCGCCGGCCTGTTCGGCAAAGAAAAATAAGGGGCCCTGCACATGAACACCAAGCTCCTTGCCAAAATCGGTTACGGTCTGCTGCTGCTGGCCTTGATCGTTGCTCCATTTATCGGGGCCTACCCTGTCTTTGTGATGAAGCTGATGTGCTTCGCACTGTTTGCCGCGGCCTTCAACCTGCTGCTGGGCTATACCGGTCTGCTGTCGTTCGGCCATGCGGCCTTTCTGGGCACGGCCGCCTATATCACCGGCTACAGCATGAAGTTCTGGGGCCTGTCGCCCGAGCTGGGCATGCTCGCCGGCACGCTGGGCGGCGCCTTGCTGGGTCTGCTGTTCGGCTGGCTGGCCATCCGCCGCCAGGGCATTTATTTCGCGATGATCACGCTGGCGCTCGCGCAGATGGTGTTCTTCGTCTGCCTGCAAGTGCCCTATACCGGCGGCGAAGACGGCCTGCAGGGCGTGCCGCGCGGCAAGCTGTTCGGCCTGATCGATCTGGCCAGCGACCTGACCATGTATTACGTGGTGCTGGTCATCGTGGTGGCGGCCTTCCTGCTGATCGTGCGCACCGTGCATTCGCCGTTCGGCCAGGTGCTCAAGGCGATCAAGGAAAACGAGCCACGCGCGATTTCGCTGGGCTATGACACCACGCGTTTCAAGCTGTTGGCCTTCGTGCTGTCGGCCGCGCTCACGGGCCTGGCCGGCTCGCTCAAGACCGTGGTGCTGGGCTTTGCGACGCTGTCGGATGCGCACTGGACCACGTCGGGCCATGTGGTGCTGATGACGCTGATGGGCGGTCTGGGCACGCTGTCGGGTCCCATCGTCGGCTCGGCGGTCGTGGTGCTGATCGAGAACAAGATCGGCGAACTCGGTACCTTCCTCGGCCGCACCACGGGCTTCGAATGGTTCAACACGCTGGGCGAGTCGGTGACCATCGTCACCGGGCTGATCTTCGTGATCTGCGTGCTGGCTTTCCGCCGCGGCATCATGGGCGAGATCATTGCCTGGGTGGGTAGAAAGCGCACCCCCTGAGCCGCTTCGCCCTAGGCGGGCCCCCTGCGCGGGCCGCCGCTTCCCCCTCTCAACCTTCGGTGGAGGGGGGCGCCCGGCTAGGGGCGCCCGGCTAGGGGCGCCCGGCCAGGGACGGCAGCCTAGGTTCGGAGGGGGCGCCTAGGTGTTGATTTGCAATAGGTTGTTCCCGCCAAGTCGGGATGCTGGAGACTTGTAGCCCAAGGCCGAGTGCGGTCTTCGGGCGTTGTAATAGGCCAAGAATGCAGGCAG
>JAMNYN010000332.1 GCA_023622805.1 Pseudomonadota bacterium
CTTTGAAGCGCCGCTGATCGCCGCCGGCTCGGGCAAGGCCACGCAGGGCGGCCACTGCTCCATGCCCGACTGAGCGCCGCCCACCCGCCCCGGTTGCTGACGCCCCGCGCAGCACCGGGTCGGATACAGGTGGCTTTCAGGCGTTGATCCATGCGCGCGCCTGCTCCAGCTCATTCACGTGGAATGCCTTGACTTCGGCCTGCGTAAAGAACCGCGCCAGGTGCATGGAGGCATGAATCCAGGTCGCGTCGGCCACCACGGCCGCTCGCGTAACCTTGCGCGCCACGGCCACGCCTAGCGTCAGGTCGGTCCACAGCGCTTTTGGCTCCATACCGGTGAAATGCTCGATGCGCTCCAGCACGCGGGTCTTGCCGTTTTCAAGATCGCTGCGCATGCGCTCAATGGCTTGCCGCAAATCATGGTCGGTGATCTTGCCCTCGACAGAAATTTCTATGACCTGAGAATGAGGCTCTGTGTGATAGACGATCATGGCAAGACCTTTGGGTGAGAAAGAGTTGGGAAAAGCATGTTCGGGGTCCCACGGACATCATGCCTTCAGTCCGCCGTGTAATCGATGGGATCATAGGCATGCTGGCGTCCCAGCGCACCGGCCATGGACAGCAGGAAAGCCAGCCCGCGCCGCACTTCCGGCTCGCGCGCCATGCGCAGCAAGTCCATCAGCGTAGGTGTTTCTTGCATGCGCTCCATCCGAGCAGCCGCCATGCGGACCGCATTGCCGGCCGACCATGCGGCGCCCACGCTTTCCTCGAAGGCCCGGGACAGTTTTTCCACCATGTAGGCATCGCTCATGTCGACCACATCCGCCGCCACGGACAGCATGTCGACAACACGGTGCAGACGCCGCCCCGCCAGCAGCGGCTCCAGCTTGGCCACCAGTTCGGCCAGACCTTGCAAGGCGGCTTCGTCCTGCAGCAAACTTGTGGCGGACGCAGCCTCAGGGATGTCGGGTGTGCTGTTCATCACGAATCTCCTTGCGTTGGGCCACCGCTGTCGCCTCAGATCAGGGCCCGTGCCACGGCCCAGTACATGCCGCGGTTGAAACCTTTGCGCATCATTCCGGCGATCTTGTTGGGCGGCGTCGGCTTGACGTCCACCTGGTAGTCGTACCACAGCGGCATGCCGTCATCGAGTCCCATCTGGGCAATGGCCACGACGCGTCCCTCGTAGGCATCGCAGGTGCGGCCGCAGCGGATCTGCGAAGCGATGTTGTTCACGACCACGGGCGACTGGTTGTGGCAGGCACCACCGGCCTTGCTGACCGGCAAGTCCACGGTGTCACCCAGCACATAGACGTTCTCCATGCCCAGCACCTGCAGGGTTTCGTGGTCCGTGGGCAACCAGCCCTCCCCGTCCTGGGCTTGCGAGAGCCCGCAGTCGCGCACGGCCTGCACGGCGCGTATCGGGGGCGTGGCCATGAGGATGTCGAAGTGCTCTGACTGCCCTTCCTCCGAGTGGGCCAGCTTGGCATCGGGGTCTACATGCGACAGCGTGAACCCGCGTTGAAAGCGTATGCCGCGCTGCTCGAACACCGCCGGCAGGATGTCGCAAGTCTCCTTTTGCAGAAACAGGCAGTTGC
This sequence comes from Pseudomonadota bacterium, assembly GCA_023622805.1. GTDB lineage: Bacteria > Pseudomonadota > Gammaproteobacteria > Burkholderiales > Burkholderiaceae_C > Comamonas > Comamonas bellezanensis. The sequence continues at coordinate 1,598 of JAMNYN010000332.1, forward strand.
GCAGCAATTGCGATACGGTCGGATAGGTATAGACGATCTCCACCTGGTCCCGCACTCCGCGGCGGCGCAGCAGGTCGTCCAGCATCAGCGTGGTCTCTATCGGCGCGATGCCGCATTGGTGGGGCACGTTGGGCGTCTTGGGAAAAGTGACGGTGATGAAGACCCGGCCTTTTTCGATGCGTGCCAGCTTGTCGGCCAGTTGCCGCGCCGGCCCGTGCTGGTAGAAGTGGTCGCCGGCTTGCGCCAGCCCTTCTATGCGCTCAGGCGCAGGCACGCAACCCGTGGAAATCACCAGGTGGTCATAGCCGAAGCGCTTGCCGCTTTTGCAGCGCACCGCCTGCAAGGCAAAGTCGAAGCGCTCCACCTCCTCGACATGGAACGCAACTTCAGGCCGCAGCAGGCCGCGCTGCTTGCGCCGCAGTTCGTCGCGGAAAAAGGCATTGAAAGCCACATACATGAAGGCCGGCTTGTAGTAGTGCCAGGGCGAGTTCGACAGCAGGGTGATGCGGACCTTGCCGGCCAGCACTTCCGGATACAGCTTGGTGAGCAGATGATTGGCGGTCATGGTTCCGCCAATGCCCCCGCCGATGATCAATACATGGTGCGCCATCCCTGCTGCTCCTGTCTGCTTGCAGTCGCACAACGGCCAATCTCCGGTCCGAAAACCCGGCCGCTGCTGGCGGCGATGGCCCTTTGCACCACTCTACGACGCAGAACAACAGGCGGCAATGCGCACTCAAGCTCCCAGTGAGGTCATGTGGCGACAGCGACGGAGTCCGCGGAATTACGCCGCCCGCGGCGAGGATTCGCCCGCGCGCAGCGCCGCCGCCACGGCCTGCCAGTGCGCCATCACATTGAGCGCCGGCGCATGGCCGCAACCTGCCACCTCCAGCCACTGCAGCTGGCCGCGTGCACCCGGGCCGCGCTGCAGCATCTGCTGCGCCGTGGCCGCCAGTACCAGGTCGGAAGTTTCGCCGCGCAGCAGCAGCACCGGGATCCGCAGCGCGTCATAGTGCGACCAGATCAGGTAGTCGTTGTCGTGCAGCGTGAACTGCTGGATCATGGCCGGGTCGTAGTGCGGCGTCACGCGGCCGTCGGGCAGGCGGCGCGTGCTGCTTTCGGTCAGCGCGCGCCACTGCGTATCGGGCAGCCAGCCGTAGGGCGTATAGGCGCTGCGGAAAAACGCTTCGAGCTCGGCGATGCGCTCGAAGACCGGCGGTTGGCCCGCATAGCCCTTGATGCGCTCCAACGCCGCCTGGGCCAGCTCGGGGGCGTTGTCGTTGAGCACCAGGCTGCGAATGCGCGGCGAAAGCGTTGGCTCGAACAGGCCCGCAGCGCAGACCGTGCCTATGGCCCCGCCCATGGACGTTCCTACCCAATGGACCTGGTCCAGGCCCAGCGCATCCAGCAGTTCGCGTGCCAGGCGTGCATAAAAGCGCAGCTGGTACTCCTCGGCCGGCGCGCGGCTCCATTGGCTCAGGCCGCGGCCCAGGGTGTCGGGGCAGATCACGCGATAGCCCTGCGCAGCCAGGTAGCGGGCCAGCGGGTCCATGTCGCGGCCGGTGCGCGCCAGACCATGCCAGGCGATGACCGTGGGCCGCGCGG
>JAMNYN010000418.1 GCA_023622805.1 Pseudomonadota bacterium
AAAGCTTTCATTTTGGATGCGATACTGTATTTTAATACAGTAGTCCAAAAAAGCCCACTTAGTTTTCAGCTTTGTTGCTCGTGGGCCAACTGCCGCTGGCGCTCCAAGGCCGAAATTCGCTTAGGCGCAAAGCAGGTGCTGGCGAAGACATCTGGTCACAGCGCTTGCTGCATCCAGATAGAGAAGGCTCTTAGGCGGTCGCTGAAGTCAGTGGCAACAATGTGCGGCGGTTCGTTTCCCGGTGGCGCGGCGAACATGTGGAAGAACTCGATTTGTTGCGCCATCTCCGGATAGCTGTCAGAGAAAAGGGCCATGTGGTCTTCCAGCGATTCGGGCCAATGGTTCGACGTCACAGGCCGAAGTACGTTGGTCGCTCGAATCAGCTTTCTGGAAGCTTCCCGCCTGAAGCGGGCAAGGGTTGCCCTGTCGGCCTCGTTTTCGATACGTTGTGCGTACCTTTCCAGTACGCTTGAAAAATCCCCGTTGACCGCGCGAGCAATCGTCCTCGACGGGCGGAAGGGCTCGAAGTCGCGGGACAGGTCGTAACCGTAGATACATCGGCAATGGTGCCTAAGCCAGAAGCCCCAGCGGTGCAGGTTCTCGGGAGCCTGCACTTCCTCAAGACAGCCCACGTCGAAGTCGACCTTCGAAACTTCTGGATGGCGGTATTCCAGCGCTCGCCGTGCGGACTCAATCTCCAAATTGTCTTGCAGTGCAGGTTTGCCAGCGAGTACGAGCACAACATCCAGATCCGAACGTCCAGGAACTGCGTCACCGCGCGCAATGCTTCCATAAAGGTAAGCGCTTTCGACCTGGGGCAACACAGAGCGAAGAAGCATACTGTGAAGGTCTTCGACCACCGCGAGAAAGGCTGCCTGGAGGGGCGCATGCCCAACTGTAAGGATGTAGCCGCTTGCATCGATGCCTGTTCTTTTATCCAAGTTTGTTCCCTGAGTAGTGGATGCTTCGACGGCGGCTCCTGGCCGAAGTCGGCCACACACCGACCTACGCAACCCGTCACACCATGATTCCTGGAACCCAAGGCTACGCGGAACACGCTGCGGAACTGTCCAAACGCTTCGAATCCGTTTCGTTTGCCGAGAAGCACGCAGCCGTCATGCACCTCTTGCCTTCGGCGCCATCGACCGTGTTGGACCTCGGTGCCGGTACCGGCGCTGATGCTGCTTGGTTTGCCTCAAGGGGTCATAGTGTCGTCGCTGTCGAGCCCACGGATGCGTTGCGCCAAGCAGGTATTGAGCTGCATGGGGCGAGCGCCTTCGAATGGGTTGACGACAGCTTGCCAGACCTCGCTGGCTTGCGGGCTTGCGATCAGAGGTTCGATGTCATCATGCTCACGGCAGTCTGGATGCATCTTGACGAACGGGAGCGTCGTCGGGCGATGCCGCGGCTTGCCTCGCTGCTTGCACCGAATGCTGTCTTGGTGATGTCTATCCGGCACGGCCCGGCGCCAAGCGAACGACGCATCTTTGAAGTGTCCGACGAGGAAACGGTCGCTTTGGCCGCGCAATGTGCGTTGGAGAAACTGCTTGTGTTGCGCACTGAATCTGTCCAAGCGGCGAATCGACTGGCAGGCGTGACATGGTCACGCCTTGCATTCCGAATGGTCGCTTGAACGCTGTTGCGGTGCGCGGGGGCAGGTTTCAAAAGCACGACTGTTGGTTGATGCGATTGCCCACGGCATAGACTTTTCCGCTTTCGGGGTCGACGTTGAAGACCACATAGCGGCGCTGCGGGCATATCAGTTCGGCCGAGGACTTGTTGCACTGCAAGACATCCGTTTTGCGCACGCCGGCTTTGGTTTGCACCGAGCGATTCTTGTCCGGCTGGGTTTCGCAGCTGTAGCCGTTTTGCATGGCAATGGCCCGGGCCTCCTCCAGGGGGAGCCCGACGGCATTGAGCGCATCGGCCTCCTTGGCATGCCTGGCCTCGGAAACACGGGTCAGGGCACAGCCCCCCAGGGCGAAGGAGGTCAGCAAGAGCAGGGTGAAACGAAACATGTGGTTTTCTTTGCTGCCGTCAGACAAGCAATGTGGCGATGAAAGCCCAACCATAGCCTATGGCGGCGTTCGGCGGCTCCAGTCAGGCAAGGCGCGGGCTCAGATCACGCACTTCGCCGCCAGCGCTTGAATGCGCGCGGGGTCGAGCTGCAGCAGTTCGGCCAGAACGCTTTGCGTGTGCTGGCCCAGCATGGGCGGCGGCGCATGCTGGACCGGTGTTTTGGAAAAGCTCAAGGGGCTGCGCAGACTGGGGACGTCCGTGCCGCGGCTGTGGGGCAGGGTGATGGCCAGGTCGCGGTGCTGGGTCTGGGCTTCATCAAACATCTGGGCCATGTCGTTGATGGGGCCGCAGGGCACGCCCGCGGCTTCCAGCGCCGCCAGCAGGCTGGCACGCTGGCGCCGGGCAATGGCGCCGGCCAAGGCGGCGCGCAGGGCTTGGCGGTTGGCGACGCGCAGGGCATTGCTGGAAAAAGCCGTTTGCTCCAACAGCTCGGGTATGGCCAGCACCTGGCAGCAGGCCTGGAACTGGCCGTTGTTGCCGGCCGCGATGATCAGCGGCCCATCCGCGCAGTCGAACACTTCGGAAGGCGAGGCAATGGGGTTGGTATTGCCCACGCGTTGCGGCGAGCGGCCGGTCATCAGATAGCCCGTGGCCAGGTGGCCGTTGAGGGCCACCGCGGAGTCCAGCATGGCGCAGTCTATGAACTGGCCTTCGCCCGTGCGGCCGTGATGGAACAGCGCGCCGAGAATGGCGATGGCGGCATTCTGGCCGGTGACCACGTCGGTGATGGGCAAGGACGTGCGCATGGGGCCGCCGCCGGGTTGGTCGTCCGGCAGGCCGCAGGTACTCATCATGCCCGCCATGCCTTGCAAGATGAAATCGTAGGCCGGACGCTTGGCCAGCGGGCCGGTCTGGCCAAAACCGGTGAGCGAGCAGTAGATCAGGTCCGGCTTGAGGGCTTGCAGGCACGCATAGTCGAGGCCGTACCTTTGCAGGCTGCCGACTTTGTAGTTCTCCACCACCACATCGCACTGCCGTGCCAGCTGCCGCACCAGGTCAGCGCCTTCGGCGCTGGCGATGTCGATGGTGATGGATTGCTTGCCCCGGTTGTAGGCCAGGTACAGCGCCGAGTCGTTGCTGTCCTGGCCGCCGGCATCCTGAAGAAACGGGCCCATG
>JAMNYN010000495.1 GCA_023622805.1 Pseudomonadota bacterium
AGATCGACTGGCCCGTGCCCGAGGGCATCCGCGTGGGCCCGCTGCTCAACTACGGCTACGAAGGCCGGCTGCTGCTGCCCGTGCCCATCACGGTGGCACCCGACTTCCAGGCCCCGGCCGGCGATGCGCTGACCATACGCCTGCACGCCAGCTGGCTGATCTGCCGCGTGGAATGCATTCCGGAAGAAGGCGACTTCGAGCTGCAACTGCCGGTGCGCAGCGCCACGGCCACGCAGGCCGACGCCTTTGCCGCCGCCCAGTCACGACGCCCCACCGACATCGCCGGCCAGAGCACGGCCAGCGTACAGGGCGAGCGCCTGCAGTTGCGCATTGCCGGCCTGCCCGCCCAGCTGCAAGGCCAGCCCCTGACGCTGTACCCGGAAGCGCCTGAAGTCCTGCAGCACGCCGCCATCGAAGGCAGCGACTGGAAACAGGCCTGGGATGGCGCCGTCTGGACCGCCGACTGGCCGCTGTCGACCATGCGCGGCGAAACGCCTGCGCAACTGCCCGTGGTCCTGACGCTGGCAAAGCCGTCAGCCGACGGCACCGGCCCGGCCGCCTGGCGCGCCGTGGCCACGGTACAAGGGCGCTGGGACAGCGTGCCCGTGGCCGGCGTCTCGCCGGCGCTCGCGGCCGCGCTGGCCGCCAACGCCGCCAATGCCCAGCCCGCGGCTGCGGCACCGGCCGCCAGCAGCGCCAGCCTGTGGTTCGCCTTGCTGGGCGGTCTGCTCGGCGGCCTGATCCTCAACCTCATGCCCTGCGTGTTCCCGGTGCTGGCCATCAAGATCGTGGGCTTTTCCCGCCACGGCCAGGACCAGCGCGCGCAGCGCCTAAGCGGCCTGGCCTATGGCGCGGGCGTGGTGCTGTCGTTCCTCGCCCTGGGCGGCCTGCTGCTGGCGCTGCGCGCGGCCGGCCAGCAACTGGGCTGGGGCTTTCAGCTGCAGTCGCCAGGCCTGGTCGCGGCCATGGCGGCGCTGTTCACCTTGCTGGGGCTGAACCTGACCGGCATGTTCGAATTCGGCCAGATGCTGCCCAGCCGCTGGGCCAACGCCCATGCCCGCCACCCTGTGGGCGAGGCCTTTCTTTCGGGCGTGCTGGCCGTGGCCATTGCCTCGCCCTGCACCGCGCCTTTCATGGGCGCTTCGCTGGGCCTGGCCATAGACATGCCCGCCGCCCAGGCGCTGACGGTGTTTGCCGCCTTGGGCATAGGCATGGCCCTGCCCTTTGTGCTGGCCAGCTGGATTCCCGCCCTGGTGCGCTGGCTGCCGCGCCCTGGCGCCTGGATGCTCACTTTCCGCCGCGCCATGGCCTTCCCGATGTTTGCCACCGTGGCCTGGCTGGTCTGGGTGCTGGGTCAGCAAAGCGGCGTGGACGGTGCGGGCGCGCTGCTGCTGCTGCTGGTCGTCCTCAGCGCCCTGGTCTGGGCGCTCACCCTGGGCGGCAAGACCCGCTGGCTGCTGGGCGGCTCGCTGCTGCTGCTGGCACTGTGGCTGGGCAGCGCTTTCGGCCCCCACATCACCCGCGCGGCGCCCGCGCCTGGCGCGGCGCCCATGGCCAGCGCCGACGGCTGGCAGCCCTGGACGGCCGGCCGCGTGGAGGAGCTCACGGCGGCAGGCACGCCGGTGTTCGTCGATTTCACGGCCGCCTGGTGCGTGACCTGCCAGGTCAACAAGCACACCACGCTCAACCGTGACGACGTGCGCGCTGCGTTCGCCGAGCGCGGCGTGGCCTTGCTGCGCGCCGACTGGACCCGACGCGACCCGGCCATCACCGCCGCACTGACGGCGCTGGGGCGCAGCGGCGTGCCGGTGTATGTGCTGCATGCCCCCGGCAAGCCCCCGCTGGTCATGACCGAGTTGCTGTCGCCGTCCGACGTGCTGGCCTCCTTGAAAACCCTGTAAGCGTCAGACTACACCGCAAACCGGCCATGCCGGCCTAGACTGGGGACATGCTGCATGCACCTGCAGCGCACCGCGATGCCCGACAGGGCATGCCGGCCTTGTCCACCAGGAGGTTTGCCATGACCGCTGCACTGCGCCACCACCGCGTTTCTCTGGACGCCAACCCGCTGTGCAAGCCCGCAGCGCGGCGCTGGCGCTACGGACTGCTGGCCCTGCTGGTGGCCTGCCTGGCAATCGCCGGCGCTCTCCTGCCCAGAGTCTGGCACCTGCTCGACGTTTTCGACCACCTGCCCAAGATGGCCTGGATGCAGTCCCTGCTCGCCCAGTGGCCTGTGCTGAGCTGGTCGCTGATGCTGGTCTGGGGTACGGCCGTGTCCCTCGCGCTGATCGCCACGCTGGCCCTGCACTGGCATTGGCGGGGCGCGCTGCTGGTCGCCGGGCTCACGCTGTGGGCTGTGCTCTGGTACGTGCACATGCCGAACGTGGACCAATGCCATGCGCTGTACGACCAGAGCACCGCCTGCAATACCTGGCAGTGGGTATTCAGCCTCAGCCTGGCCTTGGGCACCGCGTTCTACATGTTCGCCATTTTCCTGCTGGGCATCTTCGCCCTGGGCCTGCTGTTCACACGCCCTGGCGAGCTGTCTGAAGACACACCGGAAGAATAGCGCTCAGTCCCCACGTTGACGGCGGTAGCGCGCGGGTAGATCCTGCATGCGCGCCATCAGCGGCAGGTCGGCGGTCTGGAAATCCGGATCCCAGGCCGGTGCGCCCAGCACCTTGGCGCCCATGCGCAAATAACCCAGGATCAAGGCCGGCGGCTGCACGCTCACCGCCGCGGCTGCGCGGCCCTGGGCTGGCAAAGGCAGGGCCGTGCGCGGCGTCACCTGCATGCCGGGTTCGGCCAGAAAGCGCGTGCCCAACTGCTGCCAGATGGCAGCCGCGCCCTCGCCATAGGCCAGGCCCGGGTGGTACATGGGCATGCTGGCGCAGCCCAGCATGGCTTCGAGCCGGTTGCGCTGCATGAACTCGGCCAGCGCGCCCCACAGCGCCACAATGGTCGCTCCGTTGCGCCAGTCGGCGTGCACGCAGCTGCGGCCCAGTTCCACCAGGCGGGGGCGCCAGGCATCCACGGGTGCCAGATCGAACTCGTTGTCGGCATACAGCCCGCCCGCGCGCCGGGCTTCGACGGGCGTCAGCAGCCGGTAAGTACCGACCACCATGCCGCTGACCGCATCGCGTACCAGCAGGTGCTCGCAGTAGGCATCGAAATGGTCCATGTCGTGCCCCG
>JAMNYN010000341.1 GCA_023622805.1 Pseudomonadota bacterium
AGTCGATGGCGGCGCGCCGCTGCGCAGTCAGGGAAAGGGGGGCGGTCGTGGTCATGGGGGCCTCGTCAGGTGGGAGTGGATAAGCGGTCGATGGAAAGCGGGTGGCGGGGGGTGCGCGGGCCGTTGCCCAGCGCACGCTGCAGGAATGCACGCGTGCGTTCGCTGCGCGGCTGGCCGAAGATCTGGCTGACCGGGCCGTGCTCGACGATGCGGCCGGCTTCGGTGAAATAGACCTGGTCGCTGATCTCTTCGGCAAAGCGCATTTCGTGCGTGACCAGCACGCAGGTCATGCCGTCGTCGACCAGGTCGCGGATCACGGTGAGGACTTCGCCCACGGTTTCCGGGTCGAGCGCGGAAGTGACTTCGTCGAACAGGATCAGCTCGGGGCGCATGGCCAGCGCGCGGGCGATGGCCACGCGCTGCTGCTGTCCGCCCGACAGCTCGCCGGGGTAGGCGTCGGCCTTGTGGCCCAGGCGCACCTTGTCGAGCAGGGCGCGCGCATCGCGCTCGGCCGTAGCGCGGTCGCGTCCGATCACACGGGTGGGAGCGATCACCAGGTTCTGCAGCACCGTCAGATGGGGGAACAGGTTGTACTGCTGGAACACGAAGCCCACGCGCTTGCGCAGCGCAATCAGCTCGGCCTCGGTGCGCAGCGCGTCCACGCGGGTCTCGCCCACCGTGATCGCGCCGCTTTGCGGCCGCAGCAGGCCGGTGATGCAGCGCAGGATGGTGGATTTGCCCGAGCCCGAGGGGCCGATGATGGACACGGCCTGGCCGCGCCGCACTTCGACATCGATGCCTTGCAGCACCTGGTTGTCGCCAAACGCCAGGTGCACGTTGTTCAGCTGCACCAAGGGGGTTGCGGCCTCGGCCGGCGTGGCCATGAGAGTGGAGAGAAAGGATTCAGTGGCGTTCATGGCGTCGCTCCAGGGCGCGTGTGGCGCGGGCAATGGGGTAGCAGTAGGCGAAGAACAGCAGCAGCAGCGTGCCGTAGACGAGGATGGTGAAGTCGGTGCGCGCAACCGTGTTGCTCGCGATCTGGGCCATGTCCACCACGTCGTGCACGCCGACCAGGGAGGCGAGCGAGGTGCTCATGGTGATGCTGGCGTAGAGGTTCATCCAGGGCGGCAGCATGCGGCGCAGACACTGGGGCAGCACGATCAGGCGAAAGATCTCGCGGCGTCTAAAGGCCAGCGACTGCGCGGCTTCCCACTGGGCGCTGGGGATGGACTGGATCGCGCCGCGAAAGATCTCGGCCACGTTGGCGCTGGTGGGCAGGGCCAGGCCCAGCACCACCTTCACCCAGTCGGGAAAGGGGACGGTCCATTGCACGATGTGCAGCTCGAACGGGAAGACGTAGGTGGTGAAATAGATCAGCACCAGCACCGGGGCGTTGCGAAAGACCTGCACGTAGCCGCGCACGACCATTCGCACGGCCGGCGATGGCGACAGCGACAGCGCGCCCACCACCAGTCCGGCCAGGGTGCCTATGGCGATGGCCAGCACGCTGATGCCGATGTTCACGCCGAGGCCGCGCAGCAGCGTCGGCAGCCATTTCCAGAGCGTGGCCACGGCCACCGGCGTGGTGCCGGTGGCGTCCCAGAAGAGGCACAGCGCCAGCGCGGCCAGGCCGGCCAGCAGCCAGGGGCTGCGCGCCACGGCGTGTAACCACAAGGGCGCGGCCGGTGGGCGGGGGAGGGTGATTTCATTGGCCATAGCCGGGCATCCTCAGTCGTTGTTCCAGCCAACGGCCCGCCAGGCTCAACAGCCAGGTCAGCAGGCCGAACCACAGCAGGATCAGCAGCAGCAACTCCAGCACGTTGTCGCGCTGCGTCCAGATCATGATCGATTCGTAGGTCACGTCGCCGACGGCAATGGCCGAGGCCACGGCCGTCATCTTCACCAGGTCCACGAGGTTGTTGACCAGCGAGGGCAGGGCCACGCGCACGGCCAGCGGCAGCTGTACGCGCAGCAGCAGCTGGCGCTGGGAGAAGCCCAGCGAGCGAGCCGCCTCGAGCGTGGTTGGGGGCACGCTTTCGATGCCGGCGCGCAAGGCTTCGGCATGGAAGACGCCCTTGTGCAGCGACACGACGATCACCACCCAGATGAAGGGCGTTAGCGGGTTGTGGCCCGCGCCCCAGTCGCGCAATTGCTGGGTGATGAGCATGTTGAGCACCAGGAAGGCGCAGTACAGCTGTACCAGCGTGGGCGTGTTGCGCGTGACTTCGACGAAAGCGCGCGCCGGCGAGGCCAGCCAGGCGCGGCCCGAAGTCAGCAGCGCGGCCAGCAGCACGCCCGCGGCCAGGCTGCCGGGAATGGTCAGCAGGCACAGCTGCACCGTCACGCCCAGTCCGCGCACGAAGGCCTGGCGCTCCATGTCGTCGAGCATGAACGCGTAGTTCAGGCCCAGGGCCTTGAGCGCTTGCACGCCCTGAAGCAGCAGGTGGTCGCTCATGGTGTGGCTTAACGGGCTGCGGTCTGGAGCCGGGATTGCTGCTCGGTCAGGAAGGGGTTGGGCGGCGCGATGCCCACGCGTTTTTCGGTCGCGATCAGCCAGCCTGAGCGGTGCCAGTCCTGCACCACCTTGTCGACCGCGGCAATGGTCTCGGCCTCGCCCTTGCGGGTCCAGACCACCGACGGCGCGGGCAGGATTTCGCTGCTGATGGGCGCGGCGTATGCCGTCCATTCGGCGTTGTTGCGCAGCAAGGGGTAGATCAGCGTGCTGTCGTGCACGGCGGCCACGCAGTTGCCGCCGCGCAGGGCCAGCAGCGAATCGGAAGCGCTTTTGTAGCCCTGTACCTGTGCGCCGTACTCGGTGCTCAGCGGCTTGGCAAAGCTGCTGCCCTGGGACACGCACACGGGCTTGCCGCGCAGGTCGGCCCATTGGGTGATGCCGCTGTCCTTGCGCACGGCGGCCGTGCCGCCCACGCGGTAGAACGGTGTGGGCACATGGCCCAGAATTTCGGCCCGGTCCGGGTTGAGTTCCATGGAGGCGATCAGCAGATCGACCTTGCCGGCCTGCAGGAACTGCACGCGCGTGGCCGTCTGCACCTGCACCAGATCGGCCTCCACGCCCAGGCCCTTGGCCACGGCGCGCGCCAGCTCTGGGTTCCAGCCCACCAGCTGCTGGGTGGCGGTATCGATGGAGCCGAACGGGCCGCCGTTGATCAGCACGCCGATGGTGACTTT
>JAMNYN010000137.1 GCA_023622805.1 Pseudomonadota bacterium
GGCGATGACGTTTTGCTGGGAAATCAGCAGGCCGCGTATCTGCAGCAGCTGCGTGGCTTGCTGGCTGGCCAGCTGGTTGGCGTAGCCGATGGCCTGCATCTGGCCGCTGGCGCCTTGCGCCGCCGCCTGCAGTTTCATCAACTGGCGCGCGTCCGCCTCCATGGCGTCCTGCTGGCGGTCGAGTCCCCGGAAGAGGGCATCGGTCGAGCGCTTCTGCGCATCCGAGCCAAGGCGCTGGGCGTCGCTCATCGCATTCCACTCCGCCTGCGTGCAGCCGCGCACCGAGAAGCAGGGCGATCCGCGATAGTCGCTAGCGCTGCGGTACTTGCGCAGGTAGGCGTCAATGCTGCCCAGGCTGCTCTTGTAGTAGCCGAGGGTATCGATTTCGCGCCGCAGCAGGTTCATCGTCTGGCTGGCCTGGTCCCAGATGAAGGCGGGCGGCGCGGCGGTATTTTGCAGCATGTTCTGGTATTGCTGCAGCTGCGTGCGGTACTGCTGGATCTGCTTGAGCGTATGCGCCACGTTTTCCAGGGCGCTCACGCTGTTCTGCGACAGGTTGCTGGCATCGATGACCGGCAGCCCGGCACGTGCTGGCTGCATGGCAATGGGAATGCAGAGCACCATGCCTGCCATGATTTTAGCCGCTAAAGATTTGTCCATGATTGCTGCTCCTTGCCGTCAGTAGTCGAATGCCTTGTAGGGGCGGGAAAAGGTCAGGTCCTTGGTGACGATCACATTGAATCGGTAGCCGGGCCGGATCTCCAGCGTCGGGGCGATGTTCATGTTCCGGGCGATCAGCTGGGCCGTCACCTGCCCAAGCTGCTGCCCCAGCGCCTCGCTCATGGCGCTGCTGGCGCTCTGGCGCGTGCCCAGGCTCAGAGTCTGCGGCTGGCTCATGGCGATGCCCGCCGTGATGCCTGACATCAGGAAGGCCGAGGAAAACAGGCGGAAGTAGTGGTTGTTGACCTGATCGCGGAAGCCCGCATAGCCGGCGCTGTCCGCGCCGGGCATGCTGCCGATGTCCATGGCCTTGCCATCGGGGAAGACGATGCGCTGCCACGCGACCAGCACGCGCGACTGGCCATAGGCGATGTCGCTCGAGTACTGGCCCACCAGGCGCGAACCCTGCGGTATCAGCCGCCATTTGCCCGTCGCGGTGTCGAACACGTCCTGGCTGACCTGGGCGACGATCTGGCCCGGCAGGTCGGAATTGACGCCGGAAATGAGCACGGCCGGGACGATGAAGCCGGCGCGCAGCTCGTACGGCGAGCGGGGCGCTTCCGCACGGGAGTCGAGACGCCAGCGGTCGCCTTGGCCCTGTACGTCGAACTGGCGGTAGTCCTTGCCGCCCGCCGCCGATTCGGCTGGCTGCACGGGCCTGGCTGCGGTGTCTCCCAGGCTTGCCGCCTGCAGCTGCTGCAGCCGGGCCAGGTAGACTGCGGCAGGGTTGTCGCGGCCCTGCGCATCGGCCTGCTGCGTCAGGGCCGCCATTTGCGTCAGGGCTTCCTCTCTGCTGAGCGGGGCGCCGCCAGGCGCGGAACCGGCGCTGCGCGGGGCGGTGGCTTGCACCGTGGTGCGCGAGCGGACCGCTTCGTCGAGCTGGCGCAACTTGTCCATGCGGCTGCGCTCGTGTTCTTCCATGCCGCGCTGCTCTTCCAGTTGCAGCGCGCCGCCGGGCGGCCGCGGTGGTGCTTCGAGGTCATCCGGGCGCGCCACGATGATGGCGCCGGGCGGGGGGATCTCTGGCATTGGCGGGGCTGCGGCCTTTGCTGGCGCGACGAAACCGTCTTTTTCGCTGCCCGCGATCTCGCTGGCGAACATGCTGGTGCTGCCTGCCTTGGCTTCCAGTTGGTCAGCCGGGCGGTTCTGCTGCGCCGAGCGGTCCCAGGCTACCAGGGCCATCACCAGCAGGAAGATACCCATGGCGCCGCCTACCAGGTAGACGGGAAGGTTGTTGACCCTGCGCACGCCGGTTTTCCTGCGGACGCTGCCGGGCGATGCGTCCGGCGACATGTCTTCGTCGCCGCTCATGGCGCAGCCTCCCTGCGTATCCACGCGCTGGCCGGGCGCGCCGCGCCGCCTTGCAGCAGGTAGGCGCGTGTCAGCGATTCGCCGCCCGCGTACAGGGTCAGGCGGACCAGGTCCGGCTCGGCAGCCATGTCCAGCACGTAGCGCAGCGCGATGGCTCCGGCTGCCGGTGGCAGCGGCGGTGCGGCGTCCGGCGTCTGGCCGCTGAATTCCCCGATGGCGTAGCCTTGCGACCGCAACCGCTCCAGCAGTTCCCTGCCGAAGCCGTCCTGCGCCGCATGCTGCAGCGCAAAGCGCGTGCGGGCTGGCGGATAGCTGGCGATGAGCCGCGCGGCAGCGTCGGCGGCGATGCCGTTTTCCTGTGCTGGCACCGGCGCGGCCAGCAGGTTGCCGTAGGCGGGCGTGTCAGCCATGCGGTTTGCGGCGCAGCCCGCAAGGCAGGCCAGCAGGAGGTGTGTAAAAATCAGGCGTGCAAGCATCACGGCGCGCATGCTACTTCTCCCGCGTGATGGTGATCTTGTCCTGCTTGCGGCCGGCGCCGGCTATCAGGATGGCCTTGTCGAAGACCGTGTCAACGATGTAGCGGTCGCCCTGCAGGCGGTAGTTCACCATGGCGGTTTCATCTTCGCTAAACAGGCCGCCGTCTCTGCGCACCACCAGCAGGGTGGGGGCTTCCGTCTGGGCCATCGCCTGCGGCATCTGGATGATAGTCTTGCTGCCGTTGTTGTACACGCGCACGGGCTTCCAGGGGGCGGAGCCCGTCACTACATAGGCGAAACTGAGGTCGCCCAGGTACTCGCCGGTCTGCGCGATGGTACGTTCCTGCTTTTCCCTGGTATCGCGGGTCTTGATGGCGTCCCACTTGGCTGCCGCATCCTCGACGTAGGTGAAGGCGATGCGCGGCATGAACTGGCTGCGGTGCGAGCGCAGACTGACATGGTAGGTGCGGCGGCTGGTCGTGACGATCAGCGAGGTCTCCAGCCCGACGTCGAGTGGTTTGATGATGAGATGCTGGACTTCGGCCGCACCGCTGCCTGTGATGGCCGGCTCCACCGTCCAGCGCGCCGTGTCGCCAAGGTGGATGGAGTTGACCTGTTCGCCCGCCTGCAGCTCCATATCGCAGACCTGCAGCACCGCGCACACGATGCCGGGCTGCTG
>JAMNYN010000419.1 GCA_023622805.1 Pseudomonadota bacterium
TGCTGGTCTGCGACGAGGCTGTGGCCGCGCTCGACGTGTCCATCCAGGCGCAGATTCTCAATCTGTTCATGGACCTGCGCGACGAGCTGGGCCTGGCCTACCTGTTCATCAGCCATGACCTGGGCGTGATCCGCCACCTGTGCGACCGCGTGGCCGTGATGTACCTGGGCCGCATCGTCGAGACGGCGCCCGTGGACGAGCTGTTTGCCAATCCCCAGCACCCTTATACGCAGGCCTTGCTGGCGGAAATTCCGCGCCTGGACCACCGCCGCACCAGCTTCCAGACCATTCGCGGCGAGATCCCCAGCCCCATGGCCCCGCCCAGCGGCTGCCACTTCCACCCGCGCTGCCCGCAGGCCATGCCCCGCTGCAGCGTGGAAGTGCCGCGACTCAAAGGCATTGCCATCCAGCACCAGAGCGCCTGCCACCTCAACGACATGCGTTGAGCGCCCAGTCACTCGCCCATCTTTTTCCCCATTCCCACCTCCACTCCCGAGAGAAAGCAACCACCATGCACACTGCTTCCCTTTCCGCCATTGCCATGGCCGCCCTGCTGGCCGTGTCCGGCGCTTCCGCCAAGGACCTGCGCATCGGCTTCGCCGACCCCATCTCTTCGGCCGACCCGCAGCTCAACAACCACGCGGGCGACCGCTCGCTGGCCCTGCATTTCTGGGATTCCCTGGTGAACTCGCGCGACGGCGGCAAGCTCGATCCAGGCCTGGCCGAGAGCTGGAAGACGCTCAACGACAAGACCTGGGAATTCAAGCTGCGCAAGGACATCAAGTGGCAGGACGGCACGCCGTTCACCGCCGATGACATCGTTTTCTCCTTCGAGCGCGCACGCAACGTGCCGGGCTCGGTGGCGTCCTACCGCGGCGCGCTGCGCACCGTGGAGTCCACCACGGCCAAGGATGCCCACACGGTCATCATCAAGACCACCGTGCCCAACCCCATGCTGCCGCTGGAAATTGCCTCGATCTACGTGGTCAGCAAGCATGTGGGCGCGCAGTCCAAGAGCGAGGACTACAACTCCGGCAAGGCCATGGTCGGCACCGGCCCCTACAAATTCATCTCCTACACGCCCGGCGACCGCAGCGTGATGGAGCGCAGCCCCAGCTACTACGGCCCGGCCCAGCCCTGGGACAAGGTGACCTACCGCTTCATCAACAACGGCGCGGCGCGCACCGCCGCCCTGCTGTCCGGCGATGTGGACGTGATCGACAAGGTCGCCGTGACCGATGTGGCCAAGCTCAAGAAGACGCCTTCGGTGGCCGTCTACGAATACCCCGGACTGCGTGCCCTGCTGATCCAGCCCAGCCTGCGCAAGGGCAGCAGCGAATTCATCACCGACAACGCCGGCAAGCCTCTGGCCGAGAATCCGCTGCGCGATCAGCGCGTGCGCGAAGCGCTGAACATCGCCATCAACCGCAAGGCGATCACCGACCGCATCCTGCAAGGCACGGCGACCGAAGCCAACCAGTGGATGCCCAAAGGTTCGTTCGGCTACAACCCTGACATTCCGGCTACGCCCTACTCCGCCGAAAAAGCCAAGAAGCTGCTGGCCGACGCCGGTTTCCCCGAAGGCTTCCAGCTCACCGTGCACGTGCCCGGCGATCGCTACCCGCAAGCGCCTGAAGCCATGCAGGCCGTGGCCCAGTTCTGGACGCGCATCGGCGTGAAGACCAAGCTGGAAGTCGTGCCATGGTCGGTGTATGCCAGCCGTGCCGGCAAGAACGATTACGCCGTCAGCGTCATCGCCTGGGGCAACGGCACGGGTGAAGCCGGCTACGGTCTGCTGCAGACCCTGGCCACCACCGATGCCAAGGCCGGCCGCGGTGCGAACAACTGGGGCCGCTACAGCAACGAGAACGTGGACAAGGCGCTGGACGCCGCGACCATCGAGTTCGACGCCAAGCGCCGCGAAGCCATCTACCGTCATGCGGCCAAGCTGGTGACCGACGACGTGGGCCAGATCCCGCTGTTCCACTACAAGAACATCTGGGCCGCCAAGAAGGGCCTGAAAGTCGTGCCTATCCTCAGCGACCGGACCACGGCGCTGCAGGTCACGCCCATCGCCGGCAAATAAGGTCTGGACGCCATGCACACTCAGCTAACGATCACTCCGCAGACGGCGCTGATCGACGTGCCGCGCAGCATCACGCTGCGCGGTCTGGCCCCGGGCCAGTCGGTCACGCTGCAAACCCGTACCGTGCGCGGCCCGCAGGTCGAGTGGACCTCCGAGGCCCGCTTCGTGGCCGATGCGGCCGGCACCGTCGACCTGACACGGGACGCGCCCCTCGGCGGCAGCTACAGCGGCGTCGCGGCCATGGGCCTGGTCTGGTCGCAAAGCCCGGTCACCGCCGGTGCTTCGCGCGATCCCTTTGCAGCCCAGCCCAGCACGGAGCTCACCACGCAGGTCCGCGCCATCCTGAGCGATGCCGAGGTGCTCACCGGCGACTTCGTGCAGCAGCTGGCGGCCGAAGGCGTCACGCGCCGCGAGATCCGCGACGACGGCCTCACCGCCACCCTGTTCACGCCGGCGACACCAGGACCCCACCCCGTGGTCATGGTGCTCAACGGCTCGGGCGGCGGCGTCAACGAGCCCCGCGCGGCGCTGTACGCTTCGCGCGGCTACGCGGCGCTGGCCGTGGGCTATTTCAAGTGCGAAGGCCGCTCCGACTTCATTTCGGACACCCCGCTGGAATACTTCGAGACCGCGCTGCAGTGGATACACCGCGAACTGCATCCCAAGGACGGCTTTGTCGCCCTCAGCGGCCAGTCGCGCGGCGGCGAGCTGGTGCTGCTGCTGGGCTCGCTGTTCCCGGACCTGATCCACGCCGTGATCGGCTATGTGCCGGGCGCCGTGGTGCACTCGGCGCAGAACGCCTGCAACCCCGCGACCGGGCGCGATGGTCCGGCCTGGATTTTCCGCGGCCAGCCGCTGGTCAATATCTGGGACCACAACCGCACGGCCAGCTGGGATCCCTGGGACAACGGCCCCGAGCCGCGCCGCCACACGGCCGCCATCCTCACGGCGCTGCAAGACCCCGAGGCCATAGAGCGCGCACGCATACGCGTGGAGCGCATCGACGGCCCGGTGCTGCTGCTGTCGGCCAGCGATGACGGCTCCTGGCCCTCGTCCCTGTACAGCACGATGGTCAAGGAGCACCTGGCTGC
>JAMNYN010000414.1 GCA_023622805.1 Pseudomonadota bacterium
CCTCGACGACCAGGACGGCGCGATGGT
The DNA here is from genome assembly GCA_023622805.1 of Pseudomonadota bacterium. Lineage (GTDB taxonomy): Bacteria > Pseudomonadota > Gammaproteobacteria > Burkholderiales > Burkholderiaceae_C > Comamonas > Comamonas bellezanensis. The sequence goes on from JAMNYN010000414.1 coordinate 28, forward strand.
GCAGATGCGCGCCAACATCGATGCCTGGTGGCCTGATGTGGACAGCGGCGCGGTGGAAGCCATCGTGATGAATGCTTCGGGCTGCGGCGCCACCGTCAAGGATTACGGCCATGTGCTGCGCAACGACCCGGCCTATGCGGCCAAGGCCGCGCGCATCAGTGCGCTCACGCGCGACCTCAGCGAGCTGCTGCCGCAATTGCTGCCCGAGCTGGCCCAGCGCCTGCAAGGCAAGATCCAGGCCCCGGCCGGCGTCATGGCCTACCATCCGCCCTGCACGCTGCAGCACGGTCAGCAGTTGCGCGGCGGCGTGGAAACGCATCTGGCCCAGTTGGGCTTTCAGCTGCGCGTGGCGCGCACCGAGTCGCATCTGTGCTGCGGCTCGGCCGGCACGTACTCGGTGCTGCAGCCGGCCCTTGCCGGCCAGCTGCGCGAACGCAAGCTCGGCGCCCTGGGCGAAGCCTGCGGTGAAGCGCCGCTGGCCATTCTTTCGGCCAACATCGGTTGCATCACCCATTTGCAAAGCGGCACCGAGGTGCCGGTGCGCCACTGGGTGGAAGTGCTGGATGAAGCCTTGCCGGTGGCGTGATTTTGTGGTCTGCGGGCCGCCTGCGCAGCGGCTTCAGAGACAACGCCGCTGTGCGGCGATTGCCAATGCTGGCATGATGCAGGGTTTTCTTTTATTCCATTGAGCTGCGCTACGCCATGACTGATCCCGTGTCTGAACCACAAGAACAGAATACTGCGACCCCGGCCACCGGGGTCACCCCCGCTGTGATCGCCTCGCAGGCTGACACCGGCGCTGATGTTTCAGCAGCGGCTGATTCTTCCCGCAAGCCCCGTCGCCGAGGCGGCCGCGGTCGCCGTGCGACACCTGCTGGTGCGGCACCTGCCGCTGAACGTTCGGCCCCAGCGGCCGAGCGCTCGGCCCAGGGCCAGGGCGCTCGCGCGCCCCGCAGCCAGCATCCCATGCTGCTGCAACTGGCCGATTTCTACCCCCAGCTGTTCGGTGAAACGCCGCTGCCCATGAAGCGCGGTATTTTCCAGGACCTGCTGGACGCCCAGCCCGAAGCCTTTGACCGTGACGGTCTGAAGGTGGCGCTGTCCATCCATACCCGCTCGTCGCGCTATCTCACGGCCGTGGCCGCGGGCCAGCCGCGCCATGATCTGCAAGGCCAGCCGGTCGAAGCCATGGCTGCCGAGCATGTGCACCATGCGCTGCTCGAAGTCTTCCGCCGTCGCCAACAGCGCTCGGCCGAAGACCTGCGTCCCAAGCTGCTGGGCCGCATCATCCAGGCGTTCGAAGCGTCGGGCCTGAGCCGCGAAGCCTATGCCGAGCGCGTGCAAAGCCGCGATGACGCGGCCAACGCATTGGTCGACGAAGCCCTGGCAGAAGCCGCGGCGCGCGCCGCCAAGGATGAAGCCCTGCTGCGTGCCTTCGAAGCCAGCGGCCAGGACATGGCGGCGTTTGCCGACATGTACGGCATGGTCGCGCGCAGCGTGGCCCAGACCGTGGAACGCGCACGCCGCCGCAAGGCCCAGGCCGCAGCAGCTGCGGAACAAGCCGCCGCTGCGGGATCGCCCGCCGAGGCGGCCGACCAGGCCTGATGCACGGGGCGACCGCGAGGCCGCCGTGCAATGGACAAAAGCCCTGTGCGCGCAAGCGCCCGGGGCTTTTTTACGTGGGGTTTTGCCGCCGGCCCCCCTGGGCAAAACACGCCCCCTGAGGGGCAGCGCAGCTACGCGCGGCGAGCCAGCGTGGGGGCCCTTTTTGCCGCCGGGCCGCCCCTAGGCAAAACGCGTCCCCCTGGGGGGCAGCGCAGCTACGCGCGGCGAGCCAGCGTGGGGGCCCTTTTTTGCCGCCGGGCCGCCCCTAGGCAAAACGCGCCCCCCTGGGGGGCAGCGCAGCTACGCGCGGCGAGCCAGCGTGGGGGCCATTTCCTCAGCCCAGCGCCGCCTCGACATCCTTGGCCAGCTTGGCGGGCGCATCCTGCGGTGCGTAGCGGCGTATCACCTGACCGTCGCGGCCGACGAGGAACTTGGTGAAATTCCATTTGATGGACTTGCTGCCCAGCAGCCCCGGCGCCTGGGCCGTGAGCCAGCGGTACAGCGGGTGGGCGCCGTCGCCATTGACTTCGATCTTGGCCATCAAGGGAAACTGCACGCCGAAGTTGCGCTCGCAGAAGGTGGCGATTTCGTCGGCGCCGCCTTTTTCCTGCTGGCCGAACTGGTTGCAGGGAAAGCCCAGCACCGTCAGCCCCTGGTCTGCGTATTGCGCATGCAGGGCCTGCAGGCCCGCGTACTGCGGCGTGAAACCGCAGGCGCTGGCGGTGTTGACGATCAGCAGCACCTGGCCCTGGTAGCGCGACAGGGGCACCTCCTGGCCGCGGATGTCGGTGGCGGTGAAGTCGTAGATGGAGGCGGCATCGGTCATGGGCGGTCCTTGGCAGTGCGGGACTGCCAGCTTATACCGCCCGGCAGGCCGGCGGCTGTGCGTGGATACGCTAGCTCTGCGTGCGCCGCCGCGCCGTGGCCGCCATCAGGGCCGCCAGAATGATCAGCGCGCCGCCGGCCAGGGTGCGCGGCGCCAGTTCGGCCGAACCCAGCCAGACGGCGGACACGCTGGCGAACAGCACTTCGGACAGCATGACCACCGATGTCACGCTGGTCGGCAGGCGGGTCGCGCCATACTGCAGCGCCCAGTTGCTCAGCAGCATCAGCAGCGCCATGGCCGCGGCCAGCAGCAGCCAGCCGGGCTGGGGCGCGGGCAGGCCCGGGGCAATGCCCAGCGTCCAGGCCAGGACGGCGGCGGCCAGCCCCATGGCCGTGCAGCCGGCGAACATGGCCAGCATGCGGGCCTGGCCGGGCAGGGCGTGCATGCGGCGCAGGCTGACGTTGGTCAGCGCGAACATGAAGCCGCCCAGCACGGCCAGACCGTCGGCCAGGGACAGGCCGGTGAACAGGCCCGCGCGTGCGCCGTCGGCCGGCAGCAGCACCAGCACCACGCCGGCGAAAGCCAGCGCCAGCCGGAGCAGCGCCATCGGCGTGGGGCGCTCGCCCAGCAGCTTCCAGGCCAGCAGCACGGCCCAGGCGGGCATCAGATAGAACAGCAGGATCACGCGCACCACGTCGCCCACGGTCACGGCCCAGTTGAACGCGACATTGGTCAGGCCAGAACTCAAGGCCAGCAGCAGCAACACCGGGTGGGCCAGGGCGAGGCGCAAGCTGCGCGGACGCAACAGCAGCAGCGCGCACAGCGCCGCGCCATACATCAGCGCGGTGGCCCACAGCGGGTGCAGGCCGGCGGCGTGCAGGTGGCGCAGCGGCCACCACGACAGGCCCCAGATCAGGGCATTGAGCAGCAGGGCCAGAACGGGCAGGGAAGAGCGCATGGGAAGAAAACGAAAAAAAGCCAGACAGCGGCCGCAGGGGCTGCTGTCTGGCCGATAGAAGCACTCAGTGGCTGTCGTCCTGGCGGGCGATCTTGCGCAGGCGGGCCACTTCGCGCGGGTAGTGGCGGCAGTTGTAGACATGCCAGCGGCCTATGCACCACATGATGCTGGCGACGGCCAGGCCAAACAGGGTGATGGCGCCGAACGCCGACAGTCCGAGCTTGGTGGACAGGCTGTAGAACGCGCCCAGCAGCAGGATGCAGGCCTGCTCGTTGAAGTTCTGCACGGCGATGGAGCGGCCCGCGCCCATCAGGTTGTGGCCGCGGTGCTGCAGCAAGGCGTTCATGGGCACGACCAGGAAGCCGCCCAGTCCGCCCAGCAGGATCAGAAAGGGCACGGCGATCCAGATGCTGTCGATGAAGTTCATGCAGATCACCAGCACGCCCATGGCGATGCCCAGCGGGATCACGCGCGTGGCCGTCTCCAGCTTCATGTAGCTCGAAGCCGCGACGGCGCCCACGGCCGTGCCTATGGCCACCACGCCGACCAGCGAAGAGGCTTGCGTGGTGCTGTAGCCCAGCGCCGCTGCGCTCCAGGCCAGCACGATGTAGCGCAGGTTGCCCGACACGCCCCAGAACAGCGTGGTGGTGGACAGCGAAATCTGGCCGAGCTTGTCGCTCCACAGGCGCTGGCTGCAGGTCCAGAAGTCGGGCAGCAGGGCCAGGGTGTTGCTCATCAGGCTCTTGTTGGGGTCCTGGCGCAGCGGGCGCATGACTACGCCGGTGTGGGGAATGCACATGTTGAACCAGGCGGCCAGCGCGTAGATCAGCACCAGCACGGCGATCGACGCTTCGGCGGCATTGTCCACGCCGGGCAATCCCAGGGCCAGCAGATGGGGCGAGAACAGGGGGCCCACCAGTTGCCCGCCCAGCAGCACGCCCAGAATGATGGAGGTGATGGTCAGGCCTTCGATCCAGCCATTGGCCTTGACCAGCTGGGACGAGGGCAGCAGCTCGGTGAGGATGCCGTACTTGGCCGGGGAATAGGCGGCAGCGCCCAGGCCGACCACGGCGTAGGCCAGCAAGGGATGGTGGCCTTGCATCATCATCAGGCAGCCGATCACCTTGATGGCATTGCTGACGAACATCACGCGGCCCTTGGGAAAGGCGTCCGCGAAAGCGCCGACAAACGGCGCCAGGATGACGTAGAACAGCGCGAACATGGGCACCAGAGCGGCGCGCTGCCACTCAGGTGCGCCGCCCGTGCGCAACAGCTCCACGGCGGCAACGAACAAGGCGTTGTCTGCCAGCGAGCTGAAAAACTGCGCTGACATGATGGTGTAAAAACCGCGCTTCATGGAATAGCTGGAACGGGCATGAGCGAAGCCTTTGCCGGAGTGATAGTGTGAACAGGCCTTAGACGGCTAGTAACTGTTGGTTATAACACGCAGCCCAGGCCAAGGAGTGCCAGAATTCCCCCCTACAGATTGCTTCAGAAACATGCCGCGTCCCATTCTTGCCACCATCCATCCCGACGCTTTGCGCCACAACCTCGAGCGAGTGCGCCAAGCCGTACCTGATGCCAAATTGTGGGCAGTCATTAAAGCCAACGCCTATGGGCACGGTATCGAGCGGGTGTTTGACGCCCTGCGCGGCGCCGACGGATTTGCGCTGCTCGACCTGTCCGAGGCCGAGCGCATGCGCCAACTGGGCTGGCGCGGTCCCATCCTGCTGATCGAAGGCGCGTTCGAAGCGCGCGACCTGGAGCTTTGCTCGCGTCTGGGACTGTGGCACGTAGTGCATTGCGACGAGCAGATCGACTGGCTGGCCGCGCACAAGACCCAGGTCGGCCACCGGGTGTTTCTGAAAATGAATTCGGGCATGAACCGCCTGGGCTTTGCGCCCGGCAGCTACCGGTCGGCCTGGGCCCGGCTCAACGCCCTGACCCAGGTCGATGAAATCTCCTTCATCAGCCACTTCAGCGACGCCGACGGCCCGCGCGGCATCGCCCACCAGTTGAGCGTTTTCCATACCGCCACGCAAGACCTGCCCGGCGAGCGCAGCCTGTGCAACAGCGCCGCGACCCTGGCCCTGGCGCAGGATGCGCAGGTGCGCTGCGATTGGGTGCGCCCGGGCATCGTGCTCTACGGCAGCGCGCCAGACTACCCGTTGCGCACGGCCCAGGATTGGGCGCTGCAGCCGGCGATGACGCTGTCCACCCGGGTGATCGCCGTGCAGCATCTGCAGGCCGGCGAGACCGTGGGCTACGGCTCGACGTTCACTGCCGAAGCTCCCATGACCGTGGGCGTGGTCGCCTGCGGCTATGCCGACGGCTACCCGCGCTCCTGCGGCACGGGCACGCCGGTGCTGGTCAACGGCCAGCGCACGCGCGTGCTGGGCCGGGTCAGCATGGACATGCTCAATGTCGACCTGACGCCTGTGGAGGGCGCGGGCATGGGCAGCGAAGTCACGCTGTGGGGCCGGGCGTCGAATGGCGCGCTGCTGTCCATCGACGAGGTGGCGCAGGCGGGGGGGACGCTGGGTTATGAGTTGATGTGCGGCGTTGCGCCACGGGTGACTATGGTTGTTGCGGACTGAGGCGCCGGCGCCGGCCACCCCTCACCGTTCGCCCTGAGCTTGTCGAAGGGCTATTCAGGTGTGAACGGACTGGCATAACCCTTCGTGGAGGTTTTCGCCGCATGCTGTTGCCTGGGGCGGGGGCCGGGTCTCGGCCCGGCGGCCGACTTCATTTTCTTGCTCGCACAAGAAAACGGAAGCAAAAGAATGCGCCCCTACTTCCTGCGTCCCTTCGCTGACGCTCAGGGCAACCTGCCGTGCTCGGGCGCGGGCTGCACCGTAGAACTCACTTCGCGCCAGGGCGCTACGTTCGAACAACTACGGTGAGTCAGATCACGAAGCCTCCGTGTCCTTCGGCACTACGGCCAGCCCGCGCCCTGTGCGCGCCAGGCGCATCCACAAGGGGTGGTGGCGGGATAGCTTCTTTGGGGCGTTGTATGGAGTGTGCCTTGCTGACGGTGGAGGCTTTTCACTCTCCCAGGTTGTCCATCAGCCGCATCAGCAAGGCCTGCAACTGCTGTTCTTCTTCCTGCGCAACGCCTTGCAGCATCTGCTGGGTGACGCTGCGCCGGCTTGTGCGCATGGCTTCGCAGACGGCCTGGCCGGCGGGGCTCAGGGCCAGGCAGCGGCTGCGCTTGTCCTGGGGGTGGGGCACTCGCTCCAGCAGGCCGCGCTCCTCCAGCATATTGAGCATGCGCGCGATCTGGGCCTTGTCCGCGCCGCTGTGTTCGACCAGATCGCTTTGCGTGCGCATGGGGTGGCGGCCTACGAACAGCAGGGCCCGCACTTCGTTGTGCGTGAGATCGGGCTGTATGGCGTGGACGGCGGCGCGCATGCGCCGGCGGTAGGCGTGCATCAGGTCGTGCATGGCCTCGAAGACGTCGGCAGGGGTTTGGGCAGTCATGGGAATGTACTTATGGTTGACTTAATCAACGAATAAGAGGATATTTCGTTGATTAAGTCAACATTCTACGCCCAAGGCCGACATGAACACCACTGCTTCCGAGACCCTCGAGACCACTCCACTGCGCGTGGAGCGCGTGCGCCACGCTTTTGCCGCGCGCCATCTGCAACTGCAGGCGCGCGAAATCGTCAGCCCCGGTTTTGTGCGCGTGACCCTGGCCGGACCGGAACTGGCGGGCTTTGCCAGCGCCGGCTTCGACGATCACCTGAAATTCATCCTGCCCCAGGCCGGCCAGGAGCGCCCCAACCTGCCTATGATCCAGGACGGCCGCCCGATGTTCGAGGGCGAGCGCCCGGTCACTCGCGACTACACGCCCGTGCGCTGGGACACCGCGCGCGGCGAGCTGGTGCTGGAGTTCGCGCTGCACAACACCGGCCCGGCGGCTGACTGGGCGGTCAACGCACCCTTGGGCCAGTGGGTGGGCGTGGCCGGCCCGCGCGGCAGCCTGGTGGTTCCCAAGGAATTCGAATGGCACTGGCTGCTGGGCGACGAAAGCGCGCTGCCGGCGATGGAGCGCCGCCTGGCCGAACTGCCGGCCACGGCCCGGGCCACGGTGCGCATCCGCGTGGCCGATGCGCGCGACCAGCGCCCGCTTTGCAGCGCGGCCCGGCTCGATCTGCAATGGGTGGATTCGCTCACGACCGCGGCCGAGGAGCTGGCGCTGCCCGCGGGCGACGGCTTCATCTGGGCCGCGGGCGAGCACAACGACATGGCCCAGCTGCGCCGCATCGTGCTGGCCAAGGCCGGCGTCGATGCCAAGCGCATGCGCATCGCCGCCTACTGGAAGCGCGGCGAGATCGCGCACCATGCGGAGTTGGCCAGCACCCCCTGAGCCGCTTCGCGGCATGGACCGCCCCGTCTTCCCCCTCTCATCCTGCGGTGGAGGGGGGCGCCCGGCTAGGGACGGCAGCCTCGGTTCGGGGGGGCCGCCCAGGTGCGGCCCTTCCTCGCTGCCCTTGAGCCGGGCCATGCCAATTTTATGAAGCTGTGGGTATAGCCAGTACTACGGGTAACCAAGAGGTTGCCAGGGCCGGCGGTCCCGGGGCGATATGCTCGGCCCATGGCCAAAGAGAAAACCCAATATGTATGCAATGCCTGCGGCGCGACCAGTCCGCGCTGGCTGGGCAAGTGCCCTTCCTGCGGGGCCTGGAACTCGCTGATCGAATCGGTGTCCGATTCGGCCAGCGGTGGCAAGAACCGTCTGAGCGCACCCCAGGGCTATGCGGGCCTGGCCAATGCCCAGCCGGTGATTCCCTTGTCGGCCATCGAGGCCACCGACGTGGCGCGTACGCCCAGCGGCATTGACGAACTCGACCGCGTGCTCGGCGGCGGCATCGTCGAAGGCGGGGTGGTGCTGATCGGCGGCGACCCGGGCATAGGCAAGTCGACATTGCTGCTGCAGGCGCTCGATGCCTTGCACCGCAAGGGCCTGCCCACGCTGTATGTCACGGGCGAGGAAAGCGGCGCCCAGATCGCGCTGCGTTCGCGCCGCCTGGGCCTGGACAACAGCCAGGTGCAGGTGCTGGCCGAGATCCAGCTGGAAAAAATCCTCGCCACGCTCGAAGCCAACCAGCCCGCGGTGGTGGTGATCGACTCCATCCAGACGGTCTATTCCGACCAGCTGTCCTCGGCGCCGGGCTCGGTGGCCCAGGTGCGCGAGTGCGCGGCCCATCTCACGCGCGCCGCCAAGACCACGGGCATCTGCGTGGTGCTGATCGGCCATGTGACCAAGGAAGGCGCGCTGGCCGGTCCGCGCGTGCTCGAGCACATGGTCGACACGGTGCTGTACTTCGAAGGCGACACGCACAGCAGCTTCCGCCTGGTGCGGGCCATCAAGAACCGCTTCGGTGCGGTCAACGAGATCGGCGTGTTCGCGATGACGGAAAAAGGCCTCAAGGGCGTGACCAACCCCAGCGCCATCTTTCTGAGCCAGCACACCGAGCCCGTGCCCGGCAGCTGTGTGCTGGTCACGCTCGAAGGTACGCGGCCCATGCTGGTCGAAATCCAGGCGCTGGTGGACCAGGGCGGCCCCAGCCCGCGCCGGCTGTCGGTGGGCCTGGACAAGGACCGGCTGGCCATGCTGCTGGCGGTGCTCAACCGCCATGCGGGCGTGGCCTGCGCCGACCAGGATGTGTTCGTCAACGCCGTGGGTGGCGTGCGCATCACCGAGCCCGCCGCGGACTTGTCAGTGATGTTGGCGATCACTTCCAGTCTGCGCGGCAAGGCGCTGCCGCGGGGCTTCTTCGCGTTTGGCGAAGTCGGCCTGGCCGGCGAAGTGCGTCCCGCGCCGCGCGGCCAGGAGCGGCTCAAGGAAGCCGCCAAACTGGGCTTCACCGTGGCCGTGGTGCCCAAGGCGAATGCGCCGAAAAAGCCCATTGCCGGCCTGACTATTCATGCGGTCGAACGCGTGGACGAGGCCATGAACATCGTCAGAGGAATCAGCTGACGCGCGGTTTTCGGACGGTGTAAAAGGGCATACGCACTCCCCACAACCGCAAAGACCGGCGTTCATAAGACAATCTAGCCCATGAATTTGCGCAAAATCTGGGTCCCGGTGGGAGTGGCAGTGCTATTGATCGCTGCCCATCAAACGTATGGCTGGCTGGGCGTGGCCGGTGTGGGCGGCGGCGTCGTGATGTGGCTGTTGCTGCATTTCAACCGGCTGCTGGCCGTGATGCGCAAGGCCGCGAACCAGCCCATAGGCTATGTCGGCAGCGCCGTGATGCTCAACGTCAAGCTGCGCAAAGGCGTGAACATGCTGCATGTCGTGGCCTTGACGCGCTCGCTGGGTCAGCAGTTGTCCAAGGAAGGCGAGCAGCCTGAAATCTTCCGCTGGACCGACGGCTCGCAGTCGCACGTGACCTGCACTTTCAACTACGGCCGCCTGGCGTCCTGGGAGCTGTACCGTCCCACGCAGGAAGATGCCCCCGCAGCTGCCATAGAACACACTCCCGCGCCGTAGAATCTCCTTTTTGAGATCTTGCACAAAGGATGTCTATGAGCTCCGCAGTTCCCTCGATGGCCGACCGTGACGGCAAAATCTGGATGGATGGCCAACTGGTCGAGTGGCGTGACGCCAAAGTCCATGTGCTGACGCATACGCTGCACTATGGCTGCGGAGCCTTCGAAGGGGTGCGGGCCTATGCCACCGAGCAGGGCACGGCCATCTTCCGTCTGGAAGACCACACCAAGCGCCTGTTCAACAGCGCCAAGATCCTGCGCATGAACATCCCGTTCACCCAGGAACAGGCCAATCAGGCGCAGATCGACGTGGTGCGCGCCAATCAGCTGGAGTCCTGCTATCTGCGTCCGCTGACCTGGATTGGCGACAAGAAGCTGGGCGTTTCGCCCAAGGGCAACGACATCCACCTGATGGTCGCGGCCTGGGCCTGGGGCGCCTACCTCGGTGAAGAAGGCATGGCGCGCGGCATCCGCGTCAAGACCAGCAGCTACACGCGGCACCATGTGAACATCACCATGAGCCAGGCCAAGGCGGTGAGCAACTACACCAACTCCATCCTGGCCAACACCGAAGCCCTGGACGACGGCTACGACGAAGCCCTGCTGCTGGACGCGGCCGGTTTCGTCTCCGAAGGTTCGGGCGAGAACATTTTCATCATCAAGGACGGCGTGGTCTGCACGCCCGATCTGTCGGCCGGCGCGCTCAACGGCATCACGCGCAACACCGTGTTCCACATCTGCAAGGATCTGGGCCTGGAAGTGCAGCAGCGCCGCATCACGCGCGACGAGGTCTACATCAGCGACGAAGCCTTCTTCACCGGCACGGCCGCTGAAGTCACGCCCATCCGCGAACTCGACCGCATCGCCATCGGCGCCGGCAGCCGCGGCCCTATCACCGAAAAAATCCAGGCGGCGTTCTTTGACATCGTCAATGGCCGCAACCCCAAGTACGCGCACTGGCTGACCAAGGTCTGAGCGTTTTTTCCAGCCCCAAGACAAGAGATATATCGATGACCCAAGCCGTCGTAGAACTGGCCGCCAAGGACCTCAACGCCAATGGCGGCGTGTATTGCCCCAGCCCCCGTGCTGACATGAAGCTGTGGAACAGCCACCCCAAGGTGTACCTGGACGTGGCCCATGGCGGTGAAGCCAAGTGCCCGTATTGCGGTACGGTGTACCGCCTGAAGGCCGGTGAAGTCGTGGACCATGGCCACTGACTTTCACCGCTGATCGGTAGCGAAAAGGGGCCTTGGGCCCCTTTTTGTCACCTGCTCGCCTGAATTCGTCGAATCTTTAAAGGACCACGCCGTGCGCGTACTGCATTTTGTGACCGGTGGATTTTCCGGAGCGACCCAGGTCGCGGTTGACCTGTGCCTGGCCGCGCAGCGCAGCCAGTCCATGCAGGTGCTGCTGGTGCTGCGCGCCAAGCGCAACACCGATGCGGCGCGCGTGCAGGCGCTGCGCGACCAGGGGCTGGACGTGCGCGTCGTGCCCGGCTGGTCGCATGCGGCCACGATCTGGTCGCTGCGCCGGATCGCGCGCGACTGGCAGCCCGACATCCTCGTGGCCCACGGTTTCAGCGACCACCTCTGGGGCCGCTTCGCGGGCCTGCTGGCCGGCGTGCCCCAACTGGTGCATGTGGAACACAACTCGCGCGAGCGCTACACCTGGTGGCGGCTCAAGCAGGCGCTGTGGCTGGACAGGCGCAGCGCGGCCAGCGTGGGCGTGTCGCGCGGCGTGCGCGACCGGCTGCTCGAGCTGGGTTTTGCGCGCGAGCGCTGCGTCGCCATTCCCAACGGCATTGATCTGGCGCGCTTTCCCGCCGAGCAGCTGCAGCCCTGGGCACAGCGCGCGCCGGCCATCGTCATGGCGTCGCGCTTTGCGCGCCAGAAAGACCATTCCACCTTGATCGAAGCGCTGGCGCTGCTGGGCCAGCAGGGCCTGCGCCCCAAGCTGTACCTGGCCGGCGGCGGCAAGGCGCGGCTGCGCGACCAGGCCCGGGCGCTGGTCGCCCAGCGGGGTCTGGGTGAGCAGGTCGAGTTCATGGGCCAGGTGGCGCAGCTGCCGCGGTTTCTGATGGGCCAGCAGCTGTTCGTGCTGTCCACCCACTACGAAGGCATGCCTCTGGCGCTGACCGAAGCCATGGCCGCGGGCTGCGCCTGCATAGGCAGCGACGTGGTCGGGGTGCGCGAAGTGATCGATGCGGGCCGCACCGGCCTGCTGGTGCCCGAAGGCGATGCCGCTGCGCTGGCGCAAGCCCTGAAGGAACTGCTGACCCGGCCCGAATATGCCCAGTCCCTGGCCCAGGCGGCCCGGGCCGAGGCCGAGGCGGCGTTCGACGTGTCGGTCATGCAGGCCGGTTATGAAGCGCTGCTGCACCGCGTCCATGCCGGTGAGGCCGTGCAGCCGGCCTAGTTACAAGTCCGGCTGCTGGCGCCGGTGGCGGGCGTTGCCCAGGCTGAGCTTGCATTTCATGGCGAACTTGCGCAGCTTCTGCAACAGCGGCACGCGCGGCGGCGCGGCCCAGATCGAGCTCACGAAGCTGGTCTCGTCGAGGATCAGCAGCGAAGGCACGGTGCCCAGGATGCGCAAATCGTTCTCCCACCAGAAACGCAGGTCCACGTCGATGGGCCGGCCAAAAGGCACGCGCGTGGCCAGCAGCTTGGCGGCCCCAGCGCGGCTGATCACGTAGCCGGCGGTCATGCTGGGCACGCGCTGGTATTGCACCAGCCCCACGTCCGGCAGCAGGGGGCGCCGGCTGCGCACTTTCTCGTGCTCGCGGCCCAGCAACTTGACCATGTCCCAGGGGATGTCGAGTGCGGCAATCGCCGCGATGCCGTCGGCCAGGCGGTCGTCGAGGCGCACATCGTCTTCCAGCACCACCATGGCCGGCGCGTCGCTGGCCAGCAGTTGGCGCCAGGCCTGGATGTGGCTGGCGTAGCAGCCCTTTTCGCCATTGACCAGCGGCTTGTAGTACTGGTTTTGGTTGAGCTGCGGGCTGTAGAGCGCGTCCTGCTCGGCGGGCGGCAGGTCGGCCCACCAGACGGCGTGCAGGCGCTCACCTTGCAGGTTCAGCCGCGCGAGTTCGGCTTCCAGCCGCTCGCGCCGCTCGGCATCCCTGTCGAGGTTGACGAAGACCAGCGGCAGGGATGCCGGGGCGTTGTCGGGCAGGGGCGTCATTTCCACAGGCGCTTCCACCAGGAGCGGCGGCGTGGGGGCTGGCCGCTTTCCGCGGCTTGCAGCTGTTCGACGATTTCGAGGTAGTGGCGGAAGTTCAGCGGCTTGTCGGCCAGCACGTCATCGGCCACGGCGTGAAAAATTGCTTCGTAGGCGGGCTTGCGCGATTCGAACAGGTGGAAGAAGTCGTTCTTGCCGTAGAACGTGCCGATGCCGAACACGCCCTCGTTGCCCAGCGACCATTTGGGCAGCAGGCAGGCGCTCACGGCCGGCATGACCACGGGGATGCCGGCTTCGCGGGCCAGCACCGACATGATTTCGGCCGCGTCGTTGACTTTGCTCGAACGCATGGTCGGGGAACCCAGTTGCATCCACATACTTTTGCGGAACGCCATGAACATCGGACCCGCATACACTTGCGTGCCTTGCTTGTGGTTGGAGAACTGTGCGAGCCCGAACAGCGCGCCTTCCTGTGCGTGCTGCATGGCCTCCAGGTAGGCGGTGTGGCTCAGCGGGAACGCGTCGATGTCGCAGAACACCACGATGTCCTCGGGCGCCATGCGTTCCAGGACTTCGTTCATCCACAGGCCATGGGGCTGCTGGTCCGCGCGTTCCTGCTGCAGAGGAATGTCGAGGTGGGCGAAGACTTCGCGTTGCTTTGACAGGATGCTGCTGGGGATGTTGTCCCAGTACATGGCGTGAACGGTTGGAATTTTCATGTCGTAAGTGTTACTTAAGGCGGCTGCTGAAAAGGCTTTCAGCCCCATGGCGATAGCGCCATTAAAAACCGATTTCGGATACCTACGTATTTTCTTCGCATGACATTTGACGTCCGCCGAGTTCAGGCATTTTGTGAATCCGCCGCCCTGGCATGCTTGGTGGTGGGGTTTTTCGCGTTTCCAGTGGCGATGGCCCTGGCCTATCTGGCGATGGCGCTGGCGCTGTTGTTCGGTCTGCTCAGCGGCCGCCTCGGGCAGCGCTGGTCGATTGTGCGCCGTGCGCCCGTGGTCTGGGCCGCGCTGGGCCTGTATGGGCTGATGCTGCTGGGCGTGCTCTACACGCCCGCGGGTTGGGGTGACATAGGCCTGCACCTTTCCAAGTACGGCAAGCTGCTGCTGGTGCCGGTGTATATCGCCTTGCTCGCCGAAGCGCCCTGGCGCAAGCGTTGCATGGATGCCTTTGTGCTGGCCATGCTGTTCATCCTGGCCTCGGCCTACGCCAACATTTTCTGGGATCTGCCCTGGTCGCGGACCCACAACCTGGGCTGGGGCGAGGACCATACCGTGATCGGCGACTACATCACGCAAAACGTGATGATGACGTTTCTTGTCGTGCTGGCCCTGGACCGGGGTCTGCGTGCCGAGTCGGTCTGGTGGCGCGGCGGCTGGTGGCTGATCGCGGCACTGGGCGTGGTGAGCATCACCCATTTGTCCAGCGGACGCACCGGTTATCTGCTGCTGACGGTGGCGCTGGGCACCTTTTTCATGCTGGCCACGAGAGGCGCAAGGCGCTGGCTGGCCCTGGGCGTGCTGGCGCTGGGCCTGCTGACGGTGGGCGCCACTTCGACGGAAGTGCAGCAACGGGTGCAGAAGGGGGTCACGGAAGCCCTCAACAGCCAGAGCATGGAAATCACCAGCATTGGCGGGCGTATCAATTTCTGGAAGAACACCTGGGCGCTGGTCGAGCAAAAGCCTTTGACCGGCTGGGGTACGGGCAGCTACCACGACACCTGGTGCGAGCAGGTCACGGCCGATGGCTGGTGTGCGTTCGGCCGCTGGCATCCGCACAACCAGTACCTGTTCTTCTGGATGGAAAACGGCATCGCGGGCCTGCTCGCGTTCCTGGTGCTGGTGGGGGCGCCGGTCTGGGCTGCGCGCCAGGCCCAGCCCCACCATCGCCGGCTGCTGGTGAGCTTCGCGGTGATCTTCGGTGTCAACAGCCTGATCAACGCCTCGCTGTGGAGCTCGCGCGAGAGCCATTTCTTCGTGATGCTGCTGATCTTGCTGTGCGCCGATGCCTTGTACAGCCGGGACACGGGCCCGGCGGCGCAGCCGATCCGCTGAAGCACCCGGCGTTCAGGCCTGCTCCAGCGGCAGGCTCAGCACAAAACGGGCGCCACCGCCTGTGCGGCCTTCGCAGCGCACGCTGCCGCCGTGGCGCTCGGCAATCGAACGCACCAGGGCCAGGCCCAGGCCGACCCCACCCGAGCGCTCGCTGGC
>JAMNYN010000453.1 GCA_023622805.1 Pseudomonadota bacterium
TTCCGCGGCGTCGATGCCAGCGGTGCACAGCTCGACGAGACTTCGCGCCCCGATGTGGCCTTGTGGAAGCAAAGGCAGGCCGACTCCCTGGTCACCGGTAGCGTGACCCGGCTGGCGGACGGCCGCTTCGATGTGCGCTTTCGCCTCTGGGACGTAGTGCGCAGCCAGGACCTGGGCGGCCAGGGCTTTGCCGTGACCAACGGCGACCTGCGGCTGGTGGCCCACCGCATCGCCGACTATGTCTACGAAAAGCTCACCGGCGAGCGCGGCATTTTCTCGACGCGCATTGCCTACGTCACCAAGGCGGGCAAGCGCTACACCCTGTGGATCGCGGACTCCGATGGCGAGAACGCGCAATCGGCGCTGTCCAGCCCCGAGCCCATCATTTCGCCGGCCTGGTCGCCCAACGGCCGCCAGGTGGCCTATGTGTCGTTCGAATCGCGCAAGCCCGTGGTCTACGTGCATGACGTGTCCAGCGGCCACCGGCGCCTGCTGGCCAACTTCCGCGGCTCCAACAGCGCTCCGGCCTGGGCGCCCGACGGCGAGAACCTGGCCGTGACGCTGACGCGCGACGGCGGCTCCCAGCTGTACATGATCAGTGCGCAAGGCGGCGAGCCGCGCCGCCTGATGCAAAGCAGCGGCATCGACACGGAACCCACGTTCTCCAGCGACGGTCGCACAATCTTCTTTGTCAGCGACCGCGGCGGTGCGCCGCAGATCTACAAGGTCCCCGTCTCCGGCGGCGGTGCCGAACGAGTGACGTTCACCGGCAACTACAACATCTCGCCCAGCGTCAGTCCCGACGGCCGCTGGCTGGCGTATATTTCGCGCGTGGGCGGCGGCTTCAAGCTGCACGTCATGGACCTGGGATCGGGCACCGTGACGGCGATCACCGACACCACGGCAGACGAAAACCCCAGTTTTGCCCCGAATAGCCGATTGATCGTCTACGCGACCTTGCAGCAAGGCCGCGAGGCGCTGATGACAACGACGCTCGATGGCAAAATCAAGGCCCGTCTGGCCGGCCAGGGCGGCGATATTCGCGAACCGGACTGGGGTCCGTTCCTGAAACACTGATTTTTGTATTTTTACCTGTAACAACACTTTGCCTAGCGTCCCCATCGACGCTTTGAATATTCCATGATCACATTCAAACGCCTTTCCATCGCCCTCACCGTCGCCGCCTTGGTGGCCGGTTGCAGCTCTGGCGTCAAGCTTGATGAAACTCCGGTCGGCGACAGCTCCGCCCTGAGCAGCGGCGCAGGTGCCGGTGCCAACGGCGGCGGCGCAGGCCAAAGCGGCGTGTCGGGCGTTGACCTGACCCAGTCCGCCAGCGACAAGGCCGGCCCCCAGGGCGTGAGCCGCCTCGTCTACTTCGACTACGACTCCTACGTGATCAAGACCGACGCGCAAGCCCAGGTCGAAGCCCACGCCCGCTTCATCAAGGCATCGCCCAGCCGCAAGGTTGTGATCGAAGGCCACACCGACGAGCGCGGCGGCCGCGAATACAACCTGGCCCTGGGCCAAAAGCGTGCCGAAGCCGTGCGCAGCGCACTGCGTCTGCTGGGCGTGTCCGACGCACAGGTCGAAGCCGTGAGCTTTGGCAAGGAAAAGCCCGCAGCGCAAGGCTTCACCGAAGAAGCTTTCGCCCAGAACCGTCGCGCTGAACTGTCCTACCGTTAATGATGGCCGCCCCGTTTTTCCGTACAACGCTGCTGGCCCTGGCCTGCGCCGCGTCTTTCAGCAGCCATGCCGCGCTGTTCGGTGACGACGAGGCGCGTCGTGCGATTATCGAATTGCGCCAACGCATGGACGCCATGCAGCAGTCGAGTCAGCGCGCCAGCGAAGACACGGCCCAGCTGCGGCGCAGCCTGCTCGAGCTGCAGTCGCAGATCGAGACACTGCGCCAGGACCAGGCCAAGCTGCGCGGGCAAAACGAGCAACTGCTGCAGCAGTCGGCCGAGTTGCAACGCAAGCAAAAGGACATGGCCCAAGGCGTGGAAGAGCGACTCAAGCAGTTCGAACCGGTGACGGTCACCGTCGACGGCCAGCAGTTCGCTGCCGACCCCGCGGAAAAGCGCGACTTCGATGCCGCGCTGGAAACTTTCCGCAGCGGCAAGTTCGGCGAAGCGGGCAAGTCGTTCAGTGCATTCATCCGGCAATATCCGCGCAGCGGCTACCTGCCGTCGGCGCGCTTCTGGCTGGGCAATGCCTTGTACGCCGAGCGCGACTACAAGGAAGCCATCGCCAACTTCAAGGCCGTGCTGAGCTCGTCGCCTGAGCATGCACGCGCACCGGAAGCCGCGCTGTCGATTGCCAACTGCCAGACCGAGCTCAAGGACACCCGCTCGGCCCGCAAGACGCTGGAAGACCTGATCAAGGCCTACCCTCGCAGCGAAGCCGCCAGCGCCGCCAAGGAACAGTTGTCCCGTCTGAAGTAAAGCCCAGGGCGGCCCCCTCTCATCCTTGGATGGAAGGGGCCGCGCCTAGGGACGGCACCATCACCCTTGCTCACCACCCCTGGGCCGGGCACGCCAGTAGCATGGGCTGAAAATGATGCCTTGCATCCTGGATCACTGAAATGAATCTCTCACAGAGCACCGCACCTGCGGAGCCCCTGCCCGACTCCGACTTCCTGCCAGCCGACAACCAGCGCCGCTTTGGCGGTCTGGAGCGGCTGTATGGCATGGAGGGCGCAGCGCGCATTCGCGGCGCGCATGTGGCCGTGGTCGGCATCGGCGGCGTCGGCTCCTGGGCCGCTGAAGCCCTGGCGCGCAGCGGCGTGGGCCGCATCACGCTGATCGACCTGGACCAGGTGTCCGAATCCAATATCAACCGCCAGATCCATGCGCTCACCAGCACCGTGGGCCAGGCCAAGGTCGACGCCATGCGCGACCGCATTGCGCAAATCCATCCGGATTGCCAGGTGCACTGCATAGAGGAGTTCGTCGAGCCCGACAACTGGCCGGCCCTGCTGCCCGCGGACGTGACGGCGGTGATCGACGCCTGCGACCAGGTCAAGGCCAAGACGGCCATGGCCGCGCACGCCCGGCGCAACAAGCTCCTGTTCATCACGGTGGGTGCCGCCGGCGGCATGCGCCAGGCGCACAAGGTCGACATCGACGACCTGAGCCTGACCACCCATGACCCGCTGCTGGCCCAACTGCGCTA
>JAMNYN010000671.1 GCA_023622805.1 Pseudomonadota bacterium
TGACCGTGCTGCGGCGCTACTTTCACTGGGCGTTGCGCGAAAAACGCCTGCAGGCCGATCCCACGGTGCGCCTGCTGGCCGCGCGCCAGCCGCCGCGCCTGCCGCATACGCTGACCCAGGCCCAGGTCGAAGCGCTGCTGCACGCGCCCGACGATGGCACGCCTCTGGGCCTGCGCGACCGCAGCATGCTGGAGCTGATGTATGCCAGCGGCCTGCGTGTCAGCGAGCTGGTGGAGCTGCAAAGCCATGCGGTGGACCTGCGCTCGGGTGTGGTGCGGGTGATGGGCAAGGGGCAGCGCGAGCGCCTGGTGCCGTTTGGCGACGAAGCCGCCTGGTGGCTGCAGCGCTACCAGCAGGAGGCGCGCCAGGCGATTCTCGGCGGCCAGCACAGCGACGATCTGTTCGTGACACAGCGCGGCAGCGGCATGACGCGCGTCATGTTCTGGCTGCTGGTGAAAAAGTACGCGCAGCGCGCGGGCATTACCGCGCCGCTGTCGCCGCACACCTTGCGCCATGCGTTCGCCACCCATTTGCTCAACCATGGCGCCGATCTGCGCGTGGTGCAGATGCTGCTGGGCCATGTCGATATCTCGACCACCACCATCTACACCCATGTGGCCCGCGAGCGGCTCAAGAAGCTGCATGCCGAACACCATCCTCGAGGGTGAGTCCTGCTGCTCAGGGTTTCAATGGATGGTTGTGATTGCGGTTTTATGCATCTGATTAGAGTTGCTTATGCCTCTTAAGGCAAAATGCAGCCCATCGTGCGGGGCCTTGATCGGCCTCAATGCCTATTTATTTCGGAGTGGTAATGACAGATTCTTTGCGTCGAAGCTGGTTGGCGGCGGGTGTGTTGGCAGTGTTGCCGATGGTGACCTGGGCCCAGCCGCAAGCCTGGCCTGCGCGCCCCATCCGCGTGGTGGTCTCCTACCCCGCCGGCGGTGTGAGCGACGTGGTGGCGCGCGCCCTGGGCGACAAGCTCACGGCGCAGCTGGGTCAGCCCATCGTGGTCGAGAACAAGGCGGGCGCTGGCGGCGCCATCGGCCTGGACCAGGTGGCCAAGTCCAATCCCGACGGTTATACGCTGGGCTTTTCTGCCATCAGCCCGCTGGCGCTGAGCCCGCATCTGGGCAGGCTGCCGTTTGATCCGGCCAAGGACTTGATCCCCGTGGCCAGCGTGATGTACTCGCCGGTGCTGCTGCTGGGTACCAAGCGCAACACGGCCAAGGATTTCGGCCAGCTGATGGCCCAGGCCAAGAGCGATCCGGGCAGCGTGCGCTGGGCCACGGCCGGTCTGGCTTCGCTGGGCCACATCATGCTCGAGCAGATCGCCTATACGGCCAAGGTCGACATCACCCATATCCCCTACAAGGGCGGCGGCCAGCAGCTCAACGACGCCTTGAGCGCGCAGTTTGAAGTGCTGTCGACCAATGCCGGCCCGGCAGTCATGCAGCACATCAAGGCGGGCACGCTCAAAGCCCTGGCCGTGGGCGCGCCCCAGCGCCTGGCTTCCCTGCCCGACGTGCCCACGCTGGCCGAACTGGGCCATGCCTCGGCCAATGTGACGTCGCTGTTCGGCATCTTCGCGCCGGCCGGCACGCCCCCGGCCATCGTCGATCGGCTCAACACCGAAATCAACAAGGCCCTGGCCTCGCCGGACCTGCAGGTCAAGCTGGCAGCGACCGACAACGTGCCCACGGGTGGCAAGGCCGCCGCGTTTGCGCGCCAGATCGCGGAAGAGTCGCAAAGCAATGCGCGCATCATTCGCGCCGCGAAGATTCAGCTGAACTGAGCGTCAAGGCGGTTGCCAGCAAAAAGGCCGACTGCCCTTGGGGGCAGCCGGCCTTTTTTACAGCTACGCGTAGCTACCAGGGGGGCTACGAGTGCAGAGGGCGCCACTAGACGCAGCAGAGCGTCTGAAGAGGACCACCTCCGCCGCCGCCGGGCCGCCCCAAGGCGGCGGACGGCCCCCGTGGGGGGCAGCGCAGCTACGCGTAGCGAGCAAGCGTGGGGGCTAATCGTTACTGTCCAGGTTTTCCGCCCAGGTCAGGGCTTGCAAATGGGCCCAGTTGACCTGGTGGTTGGTCAACTGCAAGGCATTGGCGCTGCGCGCAAAGGCCGCGTCATCGCCGCTTTCGCAGGCCTTGGTGAGCTCCAGGAAAGGCGCGAGCACGCCCGTGTTGTGCAGCAGGGCATCGACCACGGGTTGGGGCAGGGCGACCGACTCCAAGGCCTTGCCCAGCGGCACGCCCAGCATCACGTCGAGCAGGGAGAACACACCGACGACAAAAGCGTTGTCAGATTCTTCGGGCGGCAGCAGTTCGGCGCTGAGCAGCTCCATCAGGCGACCGCGGACCACGGCGGTCTGGCCCACGGCGGGCGGCGAGCCCCCGGTGCGCGACGTGGTCATCAGCAGCGCTGCCCAGCGGAACAGCTTTTTCAGGCCGAGGATCATCACCGCGTGGCGGAAGGACGTGACTTCGCACGACAGGCCAAAGCCCGAGGAGTTGATGAAGCGCAGCAGGTTGAAGGACAGCGTCGGGTCCTTCTTGAGCAGGTCTTCGATCTCCGCCGTGCTGGCCTGTTGGCGCACCAGGTTGATGAGCTGGAGAATGGTGGCCTGCGAAGGGCGTATGGTCTGGGCACGGACCAGATCGGGATGGGCAAACCAGTAGCCCTGGAAGTACTGCACGCCCAGGCTGCGCATCAGTTCGAACTGCTCGGCGGTTTCCACCTTTTCGGCCACGATCTTGGCCTGGGTGTAGGCGCGCGCGAACTTCACCAGGGACTCGGCATCCTGCAGCGCAAAAGCTTGCAGATCGAGCTTGATGTACGAGGCCATGGGCAGCCAGCTCGCGTAGGCGCGGCGCAGCAGCCCCTGGTTGAAGGCCAGGCGAAAGCCCCGCTCGCGCAGGGCGTGAAAAATGTGCAGCCGCGCTTCGATGTCGGCCTGCGTGGCGTTGTCGTCCAGCGTCGGTACTTCCAGCACCACCTTGTCGGGGTGGATCAGTTCGAGGTGACCGCCGGACAGGCTTTCCTGCGTGCAGTTGATGAATACCGTTTTCTGTCCGACCAGGGCTTCGGCGCCGGCATAGGACAGGGCGTTGAACAGCAGTGCTGCATCGCTGGCCGCGGTATGGGCATCGTGGGCCGTGGAACGATCGAAC
>JAMNYN010000683.1 GCA_023622805.1 Pseudomonadota bacterium
CCTCGCTGTGCACCAATGCACTGATCGTGGCCTCGTTCCCCGTGCTGACGGCCACCCTGCTGCTGCTGTCGCTGGACCGCTACCTGGGCACGCACTTCTTCACCAACGACATGGGCGGCAACGCCATGTTGTACGTCAACCTGATCTGGATCTGGGGCCACCCCGAGGTCTACATTCTGATCCTGCCGGCGTTTGGCGTGTTCTCCGAAATCACCGCCACGTTCAGCCGCAAGCGCCTGTTCGGCTACACCTCGATGGTGTACGCCACGGTCGCGATCACCATCCTGTCCTACCTGGTCTGGCTGCACCACTTCTTCACCATGGGCTCCGGCGCCAGCGTGAATTCGTTCTTCGGCATCACGACCATGATCATCTCCATCCCGACCGGGGCGAAGATCTTCAACTGGCTGTTCACCATGTACAAGGGTCGCATCCGCTTCACCGTGCCCATGATGTGGACGGTGGGCTTCATGGCCACCTTCGCCGTCGGCGGCATGACCGGCGTGCTGCTGGCCGTTCCTCCGGCCGACTTCGTGCTGCACAACAGCCTGTTCCTGATTGCTCACTTCCACAACGTGATCATCGGCGGCGTGGTGTTCGGCATGTTTGCCGCCATCAACTACTGGTTCCCCAAGGCCTTTGGCTACAAGCTCGACGAGTTCTGGGGCAAGTGCTCGTTCTGGCTGTGGCTGGTCGGCTTCTGGGTGACTTTCACGCCGCTGTACGTGCTGGGCCTGATGGGTGCCACACGCCGCGTGAACCACTTCGAAGACGCTTCCTACCGCATCTGGCTGAACATCTCCATGGTCGGCGTGGTGCTGGTCGCACTGGGTATCGCCGCCTTCCTGGTCCAGTTGTACGTCAGCTTCCGCAACCGCGAAGCCCTGCGCGACACCACGGGCGACCCATGGGACGGCCGCACGCTGGAATGGGCCACGGCCTCGCCTACGCCTGACTACAACTTCGCCATGACCCCCAAGGTCTACGAAATTGATGCCTGGTGGGACATGAAGAAGCACGGCTATCAGCGCCCTGTGGCTGGATTCAAGTCCATCCACATGCCCAAGAACACCGGTGCCGGCTTTGTCATCGCCATGGTCGCCACGCTGTTCGGCTTTGCCATGATCTGGCACATGTGGCTGGTCGCTGGCGTGTCGTTCGCGGCCGTGGTGCTGATCTCCATCGTCCATACCTTCAACTACAAGCGCGACTTTTACATTCCAGCATCCGAAGTTGCTGCGACTGAAAATGCCCGCACTGAACTGCTCGCTCGCAATGTCTGAACTCCGCATGAACGCCGGCGCCGCGGGCGCCGCAGCCCCCCGCGACTACCATCTGGCCGAGGAACCCCATCCGGCCAATGGCACGGCCCTGGGCTTCTGGCTCTACCTGATGAGCGATTGCCTCATCTTCTCCGCCCTGTTCGCCACCTATGGCGTGCTGGGACGCAACTACGCTGCCGGCCCGACCGGCGCTGACCTGTTCGACCTGCCCCTGGTGGCGATGAACACGGCTTTCCTGCTGTTCTCGTCGATCACTTTCGGCTTTGCCATGCTGAAGAAGCAGCAGAACAAGGTCAACGCGACCCTGGGCTGGCTGGCCGTGACCGGCGTGCTGGGCCTGTGCTTTCTGGGTCTGGAACTCTATGAGTTCCACCACCTGATCCACCAGGGCGCGGGCCCTGGCCGCAGCGCTTTCCTGTCGTCGTTCTTCACCCTGGTGGGAACGCACGGTCTGCACGTGACTTTCGGCCTGATCTGGCTGGTCGTGCTGATGCTGCAGATCAAGAAGCACGGCCTGACCCGTGAAAACAACCGCCGCCTGATGTGCCTGTCCATGTTCTGGCACTTCTTGGACGTGATCTGGATCGGCGTCTTCACCTTTGTCTACCTGATGGGAGTGCTGTAATGAGCGCACACGACATCCACGCCGGCGCTGCGCACGACGCGCATGACGACCACGACCACCACGACGGCGCGCCGCACAGCAGTTTCTCGGGCTACATGACCGGTTTCGTGCTGTCCATCATCCTGACGGCCATTCCGTTCTGGCTGGTGATGGCCAAGGTCATCGAAGGCCGCACCACCACCGTGATGGTGCTGGGCCTGTTTGCCATCGTGCAAATCCTGGTCCACGTGTACTACTTCCTGCACTTGAACAGCAAGGTCGAATCCGGCTGGACGCTGGTCTCCACCATCTTCACGGTGATCTTCGTGCTGATCGGTCTGTCTGGAACGCTCTGGGTCATGTACCACATGAACGTGAACATGATGCCTTCGCACGACGTGCCGGTAGCGGCTGTCCAGCACCACGCGTCTTGAACTCCACAGACGTCAATGAACTGAACGCCGGGCGCACGCGCCCGCGTTCAGTCGCCTTCAAAGCCATGCTCACGCTGTTGGGCGTGGCTTTGTTCGTTGCTTTCCTGGCCCTGGGCACCTGGCAGGTCGAGCGCCGCGCCTGGAAGCTGGCCCTGATGGAACGCGTCACCGAACGCGTACGCGCCGAGCCCATCGCCGCCCCCTCGCCTGCGCAATGGCCTCAAGTCAACGCAGCGCAATACGAATACCTGCCCGTCACCGTCTCCGGACAATGGCTGCCGCACAAGACCGTACTGGTCCAGGCCGCCACCGAGCTGGGTGCGGGCTTCTGGGTCGTCACGCCTTTGCAGGCCACGGACGGCAGCCAGACCCTGATCAACCGCGGCTTCATCCCGGCCAGTGAGCGCCAAGCCTGGCTGCCCGCCGCCGGCGCCCCCGCCGACACCCCCGATACCGCGCCCCAGACCGTCACCGGCCTGTTGCGCATGACCGAGCCCGCAGGCGGCTTCCTGCGCGACAACGACCCCGCCAACCAGCGCTGGTACTCGCGCGACGTAGCCGCCATCGCGGCCACCCAGGGCCTGGAGCAGGCCGCGCCCTACTTCATCGACCAGGGCCTGCCTGCCCGGCCCGGCAGCCCAGCGGCACAGATCTGGCCGCGCCCGGGCATGACGGTGATCAGCTTTCACAACAGCCACCTGGTCTACGCCCTGACCTGGTATGGCCTGGCGCTGATGGTGCTGGTCGCGGCCTATGTCATCGTGCGCTGGGAAAAGCGCCAGCCGCGGCTGCCGCACAAGACCCCGTCGGCCGAGTGATTTGCCGGCTGCGGCACAATCGCAGCG
>JAMNYN010000366.1 GCA_023622805.1 Pseudomonadota bacterium
CCAGATACAGCCGGTCACGCGTGACCTGAGGCGCCTTCTGGTACTCGGTGAGAATCGAGCTGAAGCGCTGGGCATCACCTTCGGCCTGGGCCACGATGCGTTCCTTGTAGGCGCCGGCTTCCTCGGCCAGACGGGAGGCCGCACCGACGGCACGCGGCACCACATCATTGGCATAGGCCTGGGCCTCGTTCTTGGCGCGCTCACGCTCCTGTGTGGCCTTGAGCACGTCGTCGAACGCTGCCTGCACCTGCTCGGGCGGACGCACGCCGCCCTGCTGCATGTTGATGCCGACAATTTCGACGCCGACCTTGTAGCGGTCCAGAATCGTCTGCATCAGGTCACGCACGCGGGGCGCGATCTGGTCGCGCTCTTCGGACAGGGCTGCGTCCATGCGCATCTTGCCGACCACTTCGCGCACCGACGATTCAGCCACCTGCACCACGGCTTCGGCCGGGTTCTTGCTCTCGAACAGCCAGGCGCGCGCATCGTTGAGACGGTATTGCACGGCGAACTTGATTTCGACGATATTCTCGTCCTGCGTCAGCATGGCCGACTCGCGCAGGCCCGTGCTCTTGATGATGTTGTCGCGGCCCACATCCACCGAGCGGATCTGGGTCACGAACACCAGTTCATGGCGCTGGATGGGGTAAGGCAGACGCCAGTTGAAACCCGCGCCGACCGTACTCTGGTACTTGCCGAACTGGGTGATCACGGCCTGCTGGCCTTCCTGCACGATGAAGAAGCCCGTTCCCAGCCAGATCAGCACGGCGACGCCTGCGATCAGGCCGACGCCCACGCCAGCATTCTTCATGTCGGGCTGGAAATTGCCGCTGTTGCGACCATTGGGCGGCTGACCGTTGCCACCGTTCTTGCCGCCGAACAGGCCGGACAGCTTGCGGTTGAGGTCACGCCACAATTCGTCCAGGTCCGGCGGTTGTCCGCCCTGCCCCTGGGGGTTACGGTCACGGCCATTGACAGGCGGCGGGGTCGGCTTGTCGCCGTCCGGTCGCGTACCGTCCGTGTCCTTGTCATCGCCTCGACCCCAACGAGGATCGTTCAGGTTGAACATCCCCCGAAGGCGCTTGGGCAGCAGCGCCCAACGGGGCGCGCGGTGTGAAAAATTCATGCGAAAAGTCTCAGTTTTTGCAAAAGACAGGGATCTCGTCGGCATTGTGCCCAAACTGGGCGTGGCGCCTTATTCCAACTCCAAATCAAACGTGCACTTTGTCGGCTTCGCTTGTTTTATGTTTTGTACTGTCTGCGCTTCGCCTTCGCGTTCACGCTTGATCTAGAAATGGAATCACATATCAGCGTTTATATCGGGGATCTTATCCGTCCCCTTCGCCGCCAGAACACTTTCAGTGAGCAGTTGCCGCAAGGCGGGCAGGCCTTCGCCGCTGCGCGCACTGACAAACAGGCGCGGAACGGGTTGACCATCCCACTCATACTCGTCCTGCAGCACTGCCGGACGCAGCTCGCTGCCAATGGCATAGAGCTTGTTGTAAACCAGCACCTGCGGAATATCCGCGGCACCGATTTCGGTCAGCACTTTCTGCACTTGCGCGATCTGCTCGGGAAAGTCCGGATTCGAAGCGTCGACCACATGCAGCAGCAAATCCGCATCCACGGCCTCCTGCAGCGTGGCCTGGAAGGCATCGATCAGGCCGTGCGGCAAATCGCGGATGAAGCCCACCGTATCCGACAGGGACACGGACTGGCGTGCATCGCTCAAGTAGAGCTGACGGGTGGTGGTGTCCAGCGTGGCGAAAAGCTGGTCGGCAGCGTAGGCCTTGGCCTTGACCAGGGCATTGAACAACGTGGACTTGCCGGCATTGGTATAGCCGACCAGGGACACGTTGAACACATCCTGGCGTTCACGCTGGCGCCGCTGGGTCGCGCGCTGCTTCTTGACCTTGACCAGCCGCTCGCGCGTGCTCTTGATGGCCTTGTCGATCATCCGGCGATCGAGCTCGATCTGGGTTTCACCCGGGCCGCCGCGCGCGCCGATACCGCCGCGCTGACGTTCCAGGTGGGACCAGCGGCGCACCAGCCGTGTGGCCAGGTATTGCAGGCGGGCCAGCTCGACCTGGAGCTTGCCTTCATGGCTGCGCGCGCGCTGGCCGAAGATCTCGAGGATCAGCAGAGTACGGTCGGTGACCGGCATGTCCAGGTGGCGCTCGAGATTGCGCTGCTGGGCCGGGCTCAGCGCCTGGTCGAACAGCACTTCCTGGGCGCCATGCATCTGCGCGAGCATGCGGATTTCATCGGCCTTGCCGCTGCCGACAAACAGGGCCGCGTCGGGCACCTTGCGCTTGCAGGACAGGCGGGCTACGGGTTTGAGGCCCGCGGTTTCGGCCAGCAGGCCAAGCTCTTCGAGCTCGCCGTCAAAATGGGGAAGTCCGAAGTCCACGCCTACCAGGAGGACGGGCGTGGGCTGGACATGGGGGGAGTCAGGAGAACCCATGGAGCTCTCCTGTCAGAACGCGACTCCCGGACGCATGGCTTAGGTCTGGGTGGTGCAATCAAGCGCCTGCGGGTTCGTTGTCCACAGGCGTTTCGGCCGTGGAGAAATTCACGGCGCGGCCTGGAACAATGGTGGAAATGGCGTGCTTGTACACCATTTGGGTGACGGTGTTGCGCAAGAGCACAACGTATTGATCAAAAGACTCAATCTGACCTTGCAGCTTGATGCCGTTGACCAAATAAATGGACACCGGCACATGCTCGCGGCGCAGTGCGTTGAGAAAGGGATCTTGGAGGAGTTGGCCTTTATTGCTCACGATATTCTCCGTGTTCAAGGAGTGTTGTTGTAAACCGACACCTTACCACAGAGCCTTGCGCGCCCCGGATCACCGGGGTTTTGCAAGGCCTTGGGCTCAGTTATGCATGGTACTCGCACATCCTCTGCCTCTGAAACTGGCGCGCACCAGCAATGGGGCAGCGAGGAAGGGCCGCACCTGGGCGGCCCCCGAACCGAGGCTGCCGTCCCTGGCCGGGCGCCCCCCTCCACCGAAGGTTGAGAGGGGGAAGCCGGGACGACCCAGGCCGCGTAAGCGGCTCAGGGGGTCAGTCTTTATCCGCGTACGGATTGGTCGAGGTCTTCATTTCTATGCGCAGCGGCGTGCCCACGAGGTTGAATTCCTTGCGGAAACGCCCTT
>JAMNYN010000720.1 GCA_023622805.1 Pseudomonadota bacterium
AGGGGCTGATGTTGGGTTCGCGCACGCCAAAGCGCTGCTCCAGAAACTGCAGCGTCGAG
The DNA here is from genome assembly GCA_023622805.1 of Pseudomonadota bacterium. Lineage (GTDB taxonomy): Bacteria > Pseudomonadota > Gammaproteobacteria > Burkholderiales > Burkholderiaceae_C > Comamonas > Comamonas bellezanensis. Next base: position 60 of record JAMNYN010000720.1, read on the forward strand.
GTGTGGTCGAAGGCCTGGGAATTGACCCAGCCGCCCACGCTCCAGGGCGAAAGCACCAGCGTGGGCAAACGCGGCCCCGCGCCAAACGGCTTGCCGTCGGGCGTGGGCTTGCTCGAGGCGCCGGGCGGCGCGGGCATGGTGTAGAACTCGCGGCCGATGTCGACCGTCGACTTGCCTTCGTAGCTGCCGTCGTCGTTTCTCCAGGGCGGCGCGGGCGGCGGCACATGGTCGAAGAAGCAATCGTTCTCGTCGTAGTTGACGATCAGCACGGTCTTGCTCCAGACCTCGGGATTGGCGGTGAGCATGTCCAGCAGGGTCTGGATATACCAGGCGCCCTGCGCCGGCACCGACATGCTGGGGTGCTCGCTGTAGGCGCCCGGCGCCACGATCCAGCTGACCTGGGGCAGCGTGCCCGCGGCGATGTCGTCGGCCACGGCCTGCAGAAAGCCGCCGTCAGGCATGGTGTTGCCATAGCCCTTGTACAGCGGCGAATACGACTCCATCGTCGCCGAGTAGGCCGCGTTGGGCGAACCCATGGCCTGCAGCTTTTCATCGGCGGCACGGTATGCGGAGAACGCCACCAGCTGGTTGTTGTTGCTGTTGTTGCCCGGCCGGTTGTAGACCTTCCAGCGCACGCCCGCGGCTTGCAGCCGCTCCGGGTAGGTGGTCCAGGTCAGGCCGTCTTCCGACGGGCCCAGGCCGCCCCAGTTGGCATTGGTCACGCAGGCGTGGTCACTGACATTGGCGCCATTGGTGCCGCTCCACAGGAACATGCGATTGGTGAAAGTGCCGGTATTGATCGAGGTGTGGTAGGCGTCGCAGACCGTGAAGGCATTGGCCAGCGCCCAATGGAACTGTAGGTCGGACTGCTGCAGGTAACCCATGGCGACCTTGGTGTTCTTGGCCTTGGGCCAGGCGGCCATGCGCCCGCCATCCCAGGCAGCCTGCTGGTCGCCCCAGTTGTGTGCGCCGCCGACGCGCAGCGCATTGCCTTTGCTCGCATCGAGGTAGTAAGGCTGGACCGGCCCGGCCGTGCCCTGCTGCACCCAGACCGGATTGCCCGACGCCATGGGAATGGTGAAGCGGTCGCTGAAACCGCGCACGCCCGGCAGCGTGGCGTAGTAGTGGTCGAACGAGCGGTTCTCCTGCATCAGGATGATGACGTGCTCCACGTCATTGATGGTGCCGGTCTGGTTGTTGGCGGGAATGGCCAGGGCGCGCTGGATGGCCGCAGGAAACGGACCCAGCGCGGCACCGGCCGCCGCGGCCTGCAGAAAGTGGCGACGTTTAAGACTTGTCATGGCATTCGTGGGGTGAAGAGGAAGGGAACGCGTGCCATCACGGCGCGCAGTCGAGTCGCGTGTTCAGCGCCGGGGGCAGGTCGGCCCCTGCCGCGGCGTCGCTGGCTTGGGCCGGCGGCGCCGCGATCACGGTCTGCCCGGCCGCCACCCCATCGCGGGGCGCAGGGGCGGGGTTGTCGCCGTCGCCTCCGCAACCGGCGATGAAGAGACCGGCCAGGCCGGCCAGCAGGTGCATGCGCAATGGGTTCAACATGAACGGCTCCTCAAGGCATGGACAGGGTCGACAAGGGCTTGTTCGACAGCACGATGGACTGCAGCTCAGCGTCGCTGAGCACGCGGTTCCACATCGCCAGGTCGCCAAACTGGTGCTGGTAGGTGGGCGCGGTCGCGCACAGGCCGGCGACATAAGGCGGTTTCACCGTGCCGTTGCACTTGTTCATCAGAAAGGCCCCCGTGCCGTCGTCGCCTATGCCCCACTGCGGATACGGCGACAGCTTGGACAGATCGACGCTGCCCGTGGACTTGTTCGTGGCCACCCGATTGGTCTGGCCCGTGACGGAGTCGAAGGTGAGCATGTTCATGGTCTTGGCCACGCCATCCACCGAGAACGCGATGTAGACCCAGCGGTCCACCGTGATCTGGCTGTAGGGGCTGGTCGGTCCGTCGGCACGCACGCCGCCCGAGCCGATGTTGAAGGCAATGCCGCACTGGTTGCCCGAACTCGCGAACATGCCGATGGCCACGCCGGCATTGGCGCCGCTGACGTAGTTCTTGTTGGAGACCAGGGTCACATTGTTCCTGGAGACGCAGGACTGCGTCTTGAACCAGAAGCCCAGCGTGAACTGGGGTGCCGCCCCCTTGGCGATATCAAAGCCTTCGGCCGGCGTGAGCTTGTAGCCTTCCAGGCCGCTGCTGGTCACGAAGTTGGTGTCGATCAGCAGGCCATGGCTGCCGGCAAACGGGCCAGGCACCACCAGACCGGCCTCGGGCGGCAGCTCTGGCGCGAACGGCGCCATGCTGCTGTGCCCCATGGCGTCCACCGGCGGCAGGCTGTTGCTGAACGGGTAGTACGACACCAGGCCGGTCTTGAGCGTGGGGGCCAGCGGCACGGGCGGCACATAGGTCAGCGATGGCGAGAGGATGGCGCGCGCCGCCGTGCCTTTTTCACCGGCGACGGCCAGCGTGTAATTGAACTGGTAGCTGCCTTTGGCGCTCAGCAGCTGCGAAAGCTGCAGGTCGCTGAAGGTACTCGTGCCGGCGGGCAGCTGGCTGGCAATGACTTCGCCGTCGCGCAGCACCGAGACCGTGCCTTGCTCCGGTGCCACCCAGTTCAGTGCCACGCTCACGGCGGACGAGTTGTTGTCCTGCACCTGCGCCGTCAGCTGGGCCACAGGCTGCGTGCCCACCAGCGCGGCGCCGTCCAGCCGGTAATCCTTGGCCTCGGGCAAGGCGCCCAAATGGCCCAGCACGGTGGCCGCGATATCGGCGATGCTTGCATGGGCGTACAGGCCGGCGAGCTCAGTCGGCACTTGGGCGTTGGCCTTGCCGTTGTTCGCTGCCTGGTTCAAGGCGATGAACGTCGTCGACTCGGGCAGCAGCGGCAGGCCGTCGTCCTGGCTGTTGCCGCTGAAACCATGGTTGCCGGTCACGGCGATGAGCCAGCGTTCGTTCTTGCGCGCCGCCGTCGCCGCCAGCAGCTGACCGATGGCCTGGTCCAGCGCGGCCAGAGTCGCCGCGTACTGCCTGGAGTTCTGGCCGTGGTTGAGCACGGCGTCGCTGGCCGCGTGGTATTG
>JAMNYN010000717.1 GCA_023622805.1 Pseudomonadota bacterium
TTCCGCCGGCAGAAGCTGAGGCAAACTACTACCGGCAACTCGCCAGTCAGGCCACCTCGGTGGCAGCCTGACTTAAACCAAATTGCCTCCACGAAACCCGGTGCGGTTCAGTACTGGGACGCCAGCGATTGCGTGCAGTTCGGACTGGAGATGGCCAAGGAAGCCCTGCAACACGACCTGCATGAGGAAGTGCAGTTCCTGCACCAGTTCGACCGCGTCTACTCGCGCATCAACAAGGCGATGGACATGAACAACAACTTCATGAACCTGTTGGCACGGCTGCTGGTCAAGAACCAGGGGGAACTCTCCGCCAGCAAGCGGAAAATGTTCATCGGCAAAGGCTATTCACCGGAAATACTCGACGAAGCCCAGCGCCTGGCCCAGGCGGCGCTGACGGGAGTGGACGAGGAGTGAAGCAGGGCACACACGGGTGACAGAGCCACATGATCCACGCAACAGCTGGAGGAAGACAATGCAGCCCGACGAGATGGACTACAAGATCATGGAGTTCCTCCAGGAGCACGGGCGCAGCAGCGCCAAAGCCGTCTCGGAAAGCGTGAACCTGTCGCCCAGGGCCACCCTGGCGCGGATTCGCGAGCTGGAGGACGGCGGGCATATCCGCGGCTACCACGCCGAACTCAGTCGCGCCGTGCTGGGCGCGCATGTCGCCGTTTTCGCCGAAGTGGCCTTGAAAGACCAGCGGCAGGCGACTGCCTCCCTGTTCGAGCAGCATGTGACATCCTGCCCTGAAGTCGTCGCCTGCCACTTGGTGAGCGGGCGCTATGACTATCTGGTGCGCCTGTGCTGCCGCGATCTTTCCCACTACCAGGAGTTGACCAATGCCTGGCTGGACAACCTCACGCTGGGCATAGAGAAAATCGTGACCAGCACGGAGTTGAAGACGGTCAAGGAGTTCAGCGGCTTTCCGGTGGCCATGGCTTCGCGCCGAATGGGCTGAGCAAGGCCGCGTCTTCAGCCGTTTCGGCGACTGCCGCGCTGTTTTTGCGCGCTTGTCGTGCGCGCCGGCGCCTAGACTTTGATCAGGGCAGCACAGGTCCGGGCTGCGAAGGACAAAGTCATGACAAAGTACTTGGGCGTTGCGGATCTTCAGCGCATGATTTCCGAGATCGGCGCCGAATGCATGCTGGCGGAGATGGCGCAGTTCATACGTGAGGATTTCCTGCGCTGGGAGAGCTATCAGAAGTCAGCCCGCACGGCGAATCATTCGCCGGATGGCGTGATTGAACTCATGCCCATCTCCGACGCGCAGTTCTTTGCGTTCAAGTACGTCAACGGCCACCCCAAGAACCCTTTGCGGCAGTTGCCGACCGTGATGGCTTTCGGCGTACTGGCCGATGTGGCCACCGGTTACCCGCTGCTGCTCAGCGAGCTGACGATTGCGACGGCGCTGCGCACGGCGGCGACATCGGCGCTCGCGGCCAGCCTCTTTGCCCGCACCGACAGCCGCAGCATGGCGCTCATAGGCAACGGCGCGCAAAGCGAGTTCCAAGCCATTGCCTTCATGGGCCAGTTGGGCATACGCGAAATCCGGGCCTATGACATAGACCGCGAAGCAACCGATAAGCTGATGATGAACCTCGCGCCCTACATCGGCACCGGCAGGCTGCGGGTGGTGGCCGTGGAGTCGGTGCGCGAGGCCGTCGCTGGCGCCGACATCATCACCACGCTGACGGCCGACAAGTCCAATGCCACCATCTTGAGCGCCGACATGATCCAGCCTGGCGTGCACATCAACGCGGTCGGTGGTGATTGCCCAGGGAAAACGGAGCTTGACGCCCGCATCCTGGAGACAGGGACTGTCGCTGTCGAGTTCGAGCCGCAAACGCGCATCGAGGGTGAACTGCAGCAGATGCCGGCGGACTTTCCCGTGCGGGAACTGTGGAAAGTGCTCCAAGGCGTGCAAAACGGCCGGACCAGCGACAGCGAAATCACCATCTTCGACTCCGTGGGTTTCGCCCTGGAGGATTTGTCCGCCCTGCGCTACCTCCATGCACAGGCAAACGCCCTGGGCATGGGGCAGCACATAGAAATTGTTCCGCGCATGCACGATCCCAAGGATTTGTACGGCTACGCCATGCATCAGTCGCCTGCCCTGTTGATTGCCATTTGAAACCCGCGGCGACGGAGGAAGCCATGAAAACACTCGATATCGCGAGCGCTGTCATTGGAGAAGGCGCCAAGGACGGCGGCTGCAAGTACGGCGCCAGCGCCCTGCTGAAATCCGGCTTGGTGCAGTCCCTCGCCCGCGCCGGGCGCTCGGTCCAGACGCTGGCCGCCGTGACAGCCGACCCCATGAGCGCGCGCGACCGCATGGATGTCGTTGCCCGGTTCAGCCGTGAGCACGCCGAGACCGTAATGCGCGCGGTGCGCGGTGGCAGGCAATTGCTGGTGCTGGGCGGCGATCACTCCTGCGCCATAGGCACCTGGAGCGGCGTGGCCCAGGCGCTCGCGCTCAAGGGGCGCCTGGGTTTGATCTGGGTGGATGCACATCTGGATGCCCATACGCCCCAGACCTCGGAATCCCAAGCGCCCCATGGCATGCCGCTGGCCGCGTTGCTGGGGCACGGCAGCGCTGCATTCACTGAAATCTTCGGCTGGCCTGGAAAGCTCAGGCCAGAGAACGTGGTCGTCATCGGCGTGCGCAGCTACGAACCCGCCGAACGCGCGCTGCTCGAAGCCCTCGGCGTGCGCATCATCTATATGGAGGAAGTCGCGCGTCGCGGCTTTGTGCCCTGCTTCGCCGAAGCCAAAGCCGCAGTCACCAGCGGCTGTGCGGGCTGGGGCGTCAGCTTTGATGTGGACGGCCTGGATCCCGAGGAGGCGCCCGCGACCGGCACGCCCGTGGACAACGGTATTCCGCTGGACCAGGCCATGGCGGCACTGAGCCTGTGCCGCGACGATCCGGGCTTCACGGCCCTGGAAATCGCAGAGTACAACCCGCTCAAGGACTTCGGTGGAAAGACCGCGCGGGCCGTTCATGCGCTGGCCGTGGCGGGCTTGGGCCTGGGCGTTCCGGTACCGGCCGAGGATCTGGTCTCCTGAGGCAGACTGCTCTGCCCCGCGGGGCTGGTCTTTTATCTTGAATTATTCGATGATGATAATCATCCGTTTTTCCCGTCATCGCCTTGACG
>JAMNYN010000317.1 GCA_023622805.1 Pseudomonadota bacterium
CGAGGTGGCGCCGGGCCTGGCGCCGCCTTCCCTGACGCGGCTCGACCGCCTGGTGCAGATCATCGACGGCGAAGGCCGCGTGCTGGCGCGCAGCCGCAACCTGGAGGCGGCGCAGCTGCCGGCGTCACCCATCCTGCTGGCGCGCCTGGCGGCTGGCGAGACCGTCTTCGAAACCCTGCCGAAATTCGGCGAGGAGCCGCTGCGCATGGTTTCCATCCCCGTACCCGCGTCCGGCTTGCACCTGGCGGTGCAGGTGGCCGGTTCGCTCGATGACGTCAACCACGTGCTGGCCGCGGCCACCGTACTGTTTGGCGCCATGGCGCTGGCCTTGCTGGCCGCCGTCGGGCTGGCTGGCGAAATGCTCACGCGTCGCGTGCTGGGCGCCATCGACGATGTGGTGGATCAGGCGCATTCGATCGGCGAAGCCAGCCTGCACCAGCGCCTGCCCCATCCCGGCACGCCCGATGAAATCGGCCGCCTGGTCGATACCCTGAACGCCATGCTGGAGCGCCTGGAACATGGCTACGATGCGCAGCGGCGCTTCACGGCCGACGCCTCGCATGAATTGCGCTCGCCCCTGTCGCGCCTGCGCACGGAAATCGAAATCACCCTGCGCCGCCCGCGCGAGGCAGCTGAATATGTCGATGCGCTGGCGTCCTGCCTCGATGAAGTGCAGCGCCTGACGACCCTGGTGGAAGAATTGCTGATGCTCACGCGCCTGGACGTGGGGCAGGAGCGCAATGCCGTGGAAACCATCGCACTCAATCCGCTCGTGCAGGCGGCCGCGCAGCGCCTGGAAAAGGCGGCAGCGCAGCGCGGCATCCGCATCGTCTTCGATGCAGGCGTGGTCGTGCACGCGCGGGTGGCGGCCGGCCCGGTGGACCTGGTGCTGGCCAATCTGCTCGATAACGCCGTGAAGTTTTCGCCGCCCGGAAGCAGCATCAGCGTGCATGTGGCGCGCGAGGGCGAACATGCGCTGGTGGGTGTGAGCGATGCAGGACCGGGCATCGGCGTGGAAGACTTGCCGCATCTGTTCGAACGCTTTTACCGTGGCGCCCGGGCGCGCGCGGGCGAGGCGCCCGGCTTCGGCCTGGGCCTGGCCCTGTCGCAAGCGATCGTGCACGCATACGGCGGCAGTATCGAGGCGCAGAATCGTCCGCAAGGCGGCGCGCTGTTCCTCCTGCGCCTGCCGACGTCAGATTGAGGGCGCGACGCCTTCCCAGCGCACTTGCCGCACTTGCGGCCAGGCGCCCGCGCGGTTGACGAAACGCACCAGTACGGCGCGCTGCACGGCCTGGCACAGCACCGTGGCGATCAGCTGCACCACCTGCCGGGCCTCGTCCCAGCTGCGCAGCATCTGCGACGGCGCCAGGCCCGCGCCCTTGAGTTCGGCCAGCAGCAGGCGCGCCACATGGTCCGCTTGCGCCGCAGGGCAGGTGACGGTCAGGCGGTAGGTGGCGATGATTGGACCGCGCCTGGCAAACCAATGGAAGAATTTTTTCATCATCACACTCCCCGTTCGGCGACAAATTCCGCGTTGTTGACCAGCGCCCAGCGCACGGCCGAGACGCTGCCTTCCAGGCTGACCTGGCTGACGATCTGCTCCAGCAATCCCAGGCTGGACAAGGGCGTGAGCAGGTCGGCGCGCACTTCGATGCGCCCCGCCTGCGCCGCGTCTTCGCTGTGCAAGGATTGCAGCATCAGCGCGGGCATGCCGCTGATCAGGCGCAGCATCAGCTTGCGCACCTGCACTTCCTGCTCCGCCTCGCACACGGCCGTCACGCGGTAGATGCTTTCCGTCTCGATGCCCGCTTCGCTGCCGTGCGCGTTGATGCGTTGCGCCAGGTGGCGCAGCACCAGGTTGGCGACCAGCACGAAGCCCGTGCCGATGGCCGCTTCCAGCGCAAAACCGAGGCCGCACAGCACGCCGATGGCGGCCGAGCACCACAGGGTGGCGGCCGTGTTCAGGCCGCGCACCGTCATCCCTTCGCGCATGATGACGCCGGCGCCCAGAAAGCCGATGCCCGACACCACCTGCGCGGCGATGCGCATATGGCCGGCGCTATCGCCTTCGAGCACGGAGACCATCACGAACAGCGAGGCGCCGACGGACACCAGCGCGTTCGTGCGCAGGCCCGCCATGCGCTGGCGCAGCTGGCGTTCGGCGCCGATCATGGCGCCCAGGGTCAATGCCGCGGCAACGCGCAGCGCAAAGTCAAATACCACCATCAGTTTCTCCCGGCTGGGGAGGAACAGGCGAGTGCAAGGCGAAGACAATTCGCCCCGAAAGGGGGCAGCAGACGATAACGGTGGAACGATGAGGAGGGAAGTGGCGGCGAATGTGCATCGCCGCTGGTAAAACCGCACCTTGCCATGGGCCAGGCGGGCGGAATGCGCGCGTCTTGCCTAAGGCCGATCGCCGATGGTCAATCGACTACTGTCACTGGAACAAGCACCCACGAGTCACTCCATATCATTGATAACGGGGGACAGTCTAGCCAGTGGGGCCGCTTTGGTCAACTGAAGCTCTCTTCAGGAAGCCGCCGCGTCGTCCCCGCCAATGCGGGGACGGTGAAGGCGACCGGTCAATCAGTGGGCGTGTGCCTTGCCATCGTCGGCGGATTCGGCGTGGGCATGCTCGCCGCCGCCAAAGAAGCGCGCGGCGCGCTTGCCCAGGCTGTCGAGGTAGGTGTAGGCGACGGGCACCACCACCAAGGTCAATAGCGTCGAGGTGATGACGCCGCCGATGACGGCGCGGCCCATGGGCGCTTGCGATTCGCCGCCGTCGCCCATGCCGATAGCCATCGGCAGCATGCCGAAGACCATCGCCAGGGTCGTCATCAGGATGGGGCGCAAGCGCACTTGCCCCGCTTCCATCAGCGCCTCGAACTGTCCCAGGCCCTCGCGCTGGCGCTGGTTGGTGAAGTCCACCAGCAAAATCGCATTCTTGGTGACCAGGCCCATGAGCATGATGAAGCCGATCACGGAGAAGATGTTCAGGGTGCTGCCCGTGATCAGGAGGGCCAGCAGCACGCCGATCAGGGACAGCGGCAGCGACACCATGATGGCGATCGGCTGCAGGAAGCTGCCGAACTGCGACGCCAGCACCAGGTAGATGAAGATCACGGCGATACCCAGCGCCATCAT
>JAMNYN010000177.1 GCA_023622805.1 Pseudomonadota bacterium
ATGTAGACGGGCGGCGCATTGGCCACGCCCACGGAAATGCCTGGCGACTGCACGCCCACGGACCAGACGACATCGCCGCGAGCCTGCGCTGTGCCGGCACCGGCCAGGGCGGCCAGCGCCAGGGCAGCGCCAGCCCAACGGACACGCCACGGTGTCTGGGAAAGGGTTGTTGTTGTCATCAGGAACTCCTCGTTCGAATCAATAGGCGGGCAGCGTGTTGAGCACTGCTTCAGTACTTAACGCGCGACAAGGCCTGGAGGATGGCGCAAAACCATGGCTAAATTGTTTCTATTCAAGACAAAGGAGTTTCAGTTGGTAAGCACCCGGGAATGGGCTGGGCGCCTAAAATGCTGCAATGAGCTCTCCCGACGCCACCAACACCTCCCCAGAACCGGTCAAGCCGAGTAACTTTTTGCGCCAAATCATCGAGGCCGACCTGGCCCGAGGCGTATATGCCCAGCGCCGCTGGGGCGGAAGCCCTGGCGACGCCGCCCACCATGCAGCGGGCGAACCCGACCCGGCCAAGATCCGCACCCGCTTTCCGCCCGAACCCAACGGCTATCTGCACATCGGCCACGCCAAGAGCATCTGCCTGAACTTCGGCCTGGCACGCGACTACGGTGGCGTCTGCCACCTGCGCTTCGACGACACCAACCCGGAAAAAGAAGACCAGGAATACGTCGACAGCATCATGGACTCGGTGCGCTGGCTGGGCTTCGACTGGGCCCAGGCCGGTGAAGCCCCGGGCAGCGCCGCGCCCTACCAGGCCAGCGACTACTTCGACTTCATGTACCGCGCAGCCGTTTACCTGATCGAACAAGGCCTGGCCTATGTCGACGAGCAATCGGCCGAAGAGATGCGCGCCAACCGCGGCGACTTCACCAAGCCCGGCACGAACAGCCCCTTCCGCGACCGCACGCCGGCGCAGAACCTGGAGCGCTTTCGCGCCATGCGCGACGGCCAGCTGGCCGACGGCGCCGCCGTGCTGCGCGCCAAGATCGATATGGCCGCCGCCAACATCAACATGCGCGACCCGGCGATTTACCGCGTGCGCCATGCCGAGCACCACAACACGGGCAACAAGTGGTGCATCTACCCGATGTACACCTTCGCCCACCCCATCGAGGACGCGCTGGAGCACATCACCCACTCGCTGTGCACGCTGGAATTCGAAGACCAGCGCCCGTTCTACGACTGGCTGCTCGACCAGTTGCTGACTGGCGGCCTGATCGCCGCGCCCCAGCCGCGCCAGTACGAATTCGCCCGCCTGAACCTGACCTATGTGATCACCAGCAAGCGCAAGCTCAAGCACCTGGTGGACAACGGCATCGTGCAGGGCTGGGACGACCCGCGCATGCCTACCGTGGTCGGACTGCGCCGCCGCGGCTACACCGCGCAAAGCATCCAGACCTTCTGCGAGCGCATCGGCGTGACCAAGGACTACAGCTGGATCGACTACTCCACGCTGGAAGGCTGCCTGCGCGAAGACCTGGAAAACCAGGCCCACCGCGGCATGGCCGTGCTCGACCCGGTCAAGCTGGTGCTGAGCAACTGGGATGAAGTCATGGGCGCGGGCCACCTCGAACCCTGCACCCTGCCTGCCCTGCCCCACCCGCCCGAAGGCCAGGAGCCGGCCCTGCGCCACTTCACCATCGGCCGCGAAGTCTGGATCGAGCGCGAAGACTTCCAGGAAGTGCCGGTCAAGGGCTACAAGCGCCTGTTCCCCGGCAACAAGGTGCGCCTCAAGGGCGGCTACGTGATCGAGTGCACGGGCTGCAACAAGAACGCCGACGGCGAGATCACCGAAGTGCTGGCCACCCTGGTGCCTGACACCAAGAGCGGTACGCCCGGCGCCGACAGCGTCAAGGTCAAGGCCGCCATCACCTGGGTCGGCGTGGCCGACGGAGTGGCCGCCGAAGTGCGCATCTACGACCGCCTGTTCACCGATGCCCAGCCCGATGCCGGCGGCAAGGACTTCCTGGCCCTGCTCAACCCCAGCAGCCTGAAAATCGTCCAGGCCATCGTCGAGCCTTCGCTGGCCAACGCCCAGCCCGATGCCAAGTTCCAGTTCGAGCGCCACGGCTACTTTGTCGCCGACCGCCTGGACCATGCCGTCGGCAAGCCGGTGTTCAACAAGATCACCGGGCTCAAGGACAGCTGGGGCAAATAAGCCCTGACTGCCTACCCAAGGGCTGCCGCTGGCAGCCCTTTTTTATCGAACCATCGACCCCAACGCCTCCATGCAAGCCCTGCTCCAAGCCATCGCCACGATGGAACTGCCCATCGATGCCCAGCGCATTTTCCACGGCCGCGGCGGCCTCTACCCAGGCTGCGAACACTGGGTGCTCGACGCCTACGCGCCGGTCCTGCTGCTGACCAGTTTTCAGCCCGTGGCGGAAGAGGAACTGGCGACCATAGGCGCAGCCCTGGAGCAGCGCTGGCAGCAGATCGCGCCCGAGCAAACATTGAACTGGGTCTTCCAGTGCCGGCACGAAGGCCGCAGCGACGCCCGGCTGATGGCCGGCAGCGTGCCCGACCCGCATGTGGTGACGGAAAACGGCACGCGCTACCGCGTGCATGTGCTCAAGGGCCAGAACCACGGCCTGTTTCTCGACATGGCCGAAGGCCGGCGCTGGGTGCGCGAGCATGTGGCGGCCCACCCCGAGCTGGATCGCCCGGGTTTGAAGGTGCTCAACCTGTTCGCCTACACCTGCGCTTTTTCCGTGGTCGCGCGCCAGGCCGGCGCCAGACAGGTGCTCAACCTGGACATGAGCCAGGGGGCGCTGACCATAGGCCAGCAAAACCACCAGCTCAACGACATCAGCGACGGCGCGAGCTTTCTGGCGCATGACATTTTCAGCACCTGGGGCAAGATCACGCGCGGCGGCCCCTACCACCTGATCATCATCGACCCGCCGAGCTACCAGAAGGGCAGCTTCGTCGCGACCAAGGACTACGCCAAGCTGATGCGCCGCCTGCCCGACCTGCTGCGCCCCGGCGGCCATGCACTGCTGTGCCTCAACGCACCCGAGCTGGGCCTGGCCTTTTTGCAGGACCAGATGCAGGCGCTCGCGCCCGAGCTGCAGTTTGTCGAGCGCGTGCAGAATCCCGCCGTGTTCGCCGACGTGTCGCCCGAGTGTTC
>JAMNYN010000054.1 GCA_023622805.1 Pseudomonadota bacterium
GACCACCTTGATGCCGACTTCCATCGACGAAGTGCCGGTGTGGTTCACGCTGGCCAGGAAAGTCACCAGCTCGCCCACATGGATGGGCTGCAGAAAAGTCACCTGGTCCACGCTCAGCGTGACCACATAGCGGCCCGCGTAGCGGCTGGCGCAGGCATAGGCCACCTGGTCGAGTTGCTTCAAGATCGCGCCGCCGTGCACATTGCCGGAGAAATTGGCCATGTCGGGCGACATCAGCACGGTCATGCTGAGTTGGTGTGCGGGTTGGTTCATGCCCCGGATTGTAAAAACTGCGGCAAGCAACAGGGGATTGCAGGCTATTGGCGCGCCGCCGGGCAACCCTGCGCGCCGGTTTTTTGCCCAGCTCAAGGACAATACCCGCTTTGCCCGCACCCGCGCCCTGGCGCCCCGACCTGCTTTGCCCCCTGTGACCACCCCTTTCTACGACGCCATCATTCTCGGCGCCGGCGCTGCCGGCCTTTTCTGCGCAGCCCAGGCGGGTCAACGCGGCCTCAAGGTGCTGCTCATAGACCACGCCCCCAAGGTCGCCGAGAAAATCCGTATTTCGGGTGGCGGGCGCTGCAACTTCACCAACCGTGAACTCGACGTGCGCCAGCCGCACAAGCACTTTGTCGGCCGCAACCCGCAGTTCTGCCGCTCGGCCCTGTCGCGCTACACCCCCGCGGATTTCATCGCCCTGATGGACCGCCATGGCATTGCCCACCATGAAAAGCACAAGGGCCAGCTGTTTGCCGACCGCTCGGCCGAGGACATCATCGCCATGCTGCTGGCCGAGTGCGCGGCCGGTGGCGTCGAGCGTTGGCAGCCGTGCAAGGTGAACAGCGTGAGCTACCAGCGCGGCGAGCATGGCGCTGCGGGCGTCTACCAGTTGACCACCGACCAGGGTCCGGCCAGCGCGGCCAATCTGGTCATCGCCACCGGCGGCCTGTCGATTCCCAAGATAGGCGCGACCGACTTCGGCTACCGCCTGGCCCAGCAGTTTGACCTGCCCCTGGTCGAGCGTTCGCCCGGTCTGGTGCCGCTGACTTTCGACGGCGCGGCCTGGGAACCCTATGCCCAGCTGTCGGGCCTGGCCCTGCCCGTGGAAATCAGCACCGGCAGCAAGAAGGAGCGCATGGCGTTCCACGAAGACCTGCTGTTCACCCACCGCGGCCTGTCGGGCCCGGCCGTGCTGCAGATCTCCAGCTACTGGCAGCCGGGCACGCCGCTGTCCATCAACCTTGCGCCCAACGTGGATTTAGCCGCGGCACTGGCCCAGGCCAAATTGCGCTCGCGCAAGCTCATCGCCAACGAGCTCGCCACCTGGCTGCCCAGCCGCCTGGCCGATGCCTGGGTGGCCCAGGATGCCGAATGGCAGCGCCCCGTGGCCGAAGCTTCGGACAAGGCCTTTAACCGCCTCGCCGAGCGCCTGAGCCGCTGGGAAATCACGCCCAACGGCTCGGAAGGCTACAAGAAAGCCGAAGTCACGCTGGGCGGCGTCGACACCCGCGCGCTGTCGCAGCAGAGCATGGAATGCAAGGACCAGCCCGGCCTGTTTTGCATAGGCGAAGTCGTCGATATCACCGGCTGGCTCGGTGGCTACAACTTCCAATGGGCCTGGGCCAGTGCATTTGCTTGCGCGCATTCGCTAAAACCGGCTACAACTCGTCTATAATCCTTGGCTTTGCTGGCAATGCCCCGTCGGCCAATACTAGTTATAGACGGGGAACAACCGCCGCACATGGTGCACAGGCTCGATCTCCCGTGCTCCCGCTGTCGGCAACAAATATTTGGAAACATTAGCTAATGACCACCATCCGCGTAAAAGAAAACGAACCCTATGACGTCGCTCTGCGTCGCTTCAAGCGCACGATCGAAAAGCTCGGCCTGCTGACCGACCTGCGCGCTCGCGAGTTCTACGAGAAGCCCACTTCCGAGCGCAAGCGCAAGAAGGCCGCTGCCGTGAAGCGTCACTACAAGCGCGTTCGCAGCATGCAGCTGCCCAAGAAGCTTTACTAAGCACAGCCGGCCTTCAAAAGCCGCAAACCCGCGCTCGGGACGCCAGGCGCGGGTTTTTTGTTTTCCGAATTCCCGTTTTTGTCGCCGGGCCGCCCCAAGACAAAAAACGGCCCCCTTGGGGGGCAGCGCAGCCACACGAAGTGTGACCAGCGTGGGGGCCATTTTTATTTTCGATTTCCACCCTCAGGAGAAATGCCATGAGCCTCAAGGACCAGATCACCGAAGACATGAAGACCGCCATGCGCGCCAAGGACAGCGAGCGCCTGGGCACCATCCGCATGCTGCTGGCGGCCATGAAGCAAAAGGAAGTCGATGAGCGCGTGGTGCTCGACGACGTGGCCATCATCGCCATCGTCGACAAGCTGATCAAGCAGCGCAAGGACAGCATCGCCGCGTTCGAATTGGCCAGCCGCCAGGACTTGGTCGACAAGGAAAAGGCCGAGCTCGAAGTGCTCAAGGTCTACCTGCCCCAGCGCATGTCGGCCGAAGAAGTCACTGCCGCCGTGCAAGCCATCGTGGCCGAACTCGGCGCCAAGGGCCCGGGCGACATGGGCAAGGTCATGGGCGCCGTGAAGACCGCGCTCGCCGGCAAGGCCGACATGGGCCAGGTGTCCGCCGCCGTCAAGGCTGCACTCGCGGGCTGATCCCCTGCCCCGCACAAAAAAAGAGCGCCCTGGCGCTCTTTTTTTGGCCTGAAGCAGGCTTCAGCGCAGGCTGGCCGCCAAGGGCTGCTGCGCGCCCGGCGCCGTCACGGGGCGCCCCAGGGCCGCGCGCGCGGCAATGAAGGCGTCCAGGGCCTGGGCGCTGGTCTTGCGCGGCACATAGCCCAGCTGCGTCTTGAGCGCGGTATTGTCCAGCGCCGGCCGGTAACGCAGGCCGTCGATCTGCTCGGGCCCGTAGCGGCTCAGGCCCAGGCGCAAGCCCAGGGCCAGCAGTGCCCGCAGCAGGCCCGCGGGCAGCGGCCTGGTGCGCTTGCCCAGGCGCTGCGCGATCTCCTGCAGACCCAGCGCACCGTCACCGGCAACGTTGTAGCAGCCGGGTCGGGCGCCGGTCAGCGCCTGCACGATGGCACCCGCCACGTCTTCGTCCCAGATGAAGACCGACGGGCTGTCGCTGC
>JAMNYN010000501.1 GCA_023622805.1 Pseudomonadota bacterium
GCGCGCGCGCCTTCCACGCCACCGTAGCGCAGATAGTGCTGGCGAATGCCGTTGGCGTGGACATTGCCGCCGTAGAGGAAAGTGCTGGCGCTCATGTTCTCAGGCCTTGTCATAGGGGAAAGCGCCGGACAGCAGGGCGCCGGCACCCGGCACCACCGGGTCCAGACCCAGCTCCTTGAGGATGGCGTAGGTCGTGGCGATCGATGCGGTCACCACGGGCTTGCCGGTCATCGCTTCGACCTGGGCCACGGCAGGCAGCGAAGGCATTTGCACGCAGGCCGACAACACGATGACGTCGGCATCGGCGTAGTTCATGCCGGCGACGATGGCCGGCAGCTTGGCGGGGTCGTGGCGACCCACGTCGAGGTTGTCGGGAATTTCCAGCGCGCGCCAGTCGACCACTTCAAAGCCTTCGGCCGCGATGTAGTCCTTGACCAGTTCGGTCAACGGAATCATGTAGGGCGCGACCAGCGCGATCTTCTTGGCCTTCATGACCTTGAGCGCCTCGACCAGCGCGCCGGCGCTGGTGATGACGGGCGCGGTCGCGCCGTTCGAGACCGTGCGCTCGGTCAGGCGTTGCTGCGAGACGCGGTGGTAGCCGTGGCCCATGGCCATGATGGCCACCAGGCAGGCGTAGCCGAGCACGTCCACGCGCGCATCGCTGAGCTCCAGCGCGCAGCGATCGCTTTCCGCGTCCATGGCCGCCAGTTCTTCCTTGACCACCTTCTTCATGCGCATGCGGCTCGAATGGAAAGTGAAACGGTCATTGGGGCGCACCACGGAATGCGCCTGCAGCATGGCCGGCACTTCGGTTTCCATGGTGGTGTTGGAGCTGGGAACGATCTGGCCGATACGGAAGTTCTTGGTCATGAGAGGACTTTCAGGAAATGGTTGGATAAATACTACCCAAATAAGCGTACACGCTCAATAGTACAAAACCCGCAGCTACTCCACATTTGTCATAAATTTCAAAAAATCTCTAATTTGGTGCGTGAACGCACCATAAAAGCGCGATGAATTTGTCACAAATCAAGAAAACTAGGTGTAAGCCCTCTGTTTTCGATGTCGCCTTGCGAAGAAAAATAGAGCGTACACATTCGAATCAGCCTTTTCCGAGGCTGGCATGAAAGCTGCTCAAAGAGGTCAACAACGGCCCTTTGAACGCCCCATTTCCCCTCAACATTCCCGCAAGGAGTTATCAAGTGTCTCAATCCCCCCGTATCGCCGTGGTCGGCGCCGGCCTCGGCGGCGCTGCCGCCGCAAAGCTGCTGCTTCAGGAGGGCTTCAATGTCCGCGTTTATGAACAGTCGCCGAGCTTCTCGCGCCTGGGAGCGGGTATCCACGTCGGCCCCAACGTGATGAAGATCCTGCGCCGCATCGGCATAGAAGACGCGCTCAACGCCCAAGGCTCGCACCCCGATTACTGGTACAGCCGCCACTGGCAGACCGGCGATGTGATGGCGCAGATTCCGCTGGGCGACTACGCCGTCAAGAACTACGGCGCCTCCTACCTGACGGTGCACCGCGGTGACTTCCATGCGCTGCTGGTCGACACCCTGCCCGACAGTGTCATGGCCTACAACAAGAGCCTGACCCGGGTCGAGGACCGCGGCGACGTGGTGGTGATGCACTTTGCCGACGGCACGACCGAAGAAGCCGACATCGTGATCGGTGCGGACGGCGTGAACTCGCGCATCCGCGAAGAGTTGCTGGGCGTCGAGCCACCCAAGTACGCGGGCTACCTGGCCCACCGCGCGGTGTTCCCCACGCCCGCCGTCAAGGCCGGCATGCTGCCCTTCGACGCCTGCGTGAAATGGTGGAGCGAAGACCGCCACATGATGACTTACTTCGTCACGGGCAAGGCCGACGAGCTCTACTACGTGACCGGCGTTCCCGTCGAAAAGTGGGACCTCAACGACCGCTGGCTGGAAAGCAGCAAGGAAGAGATGCGCGCCACCTTCGACGGCTGGCACCCCACGGTACAGGCGCTGATCGACGCCACCGTCGAAGTCACCAAGTGGTCGCTGCTCGAGCGCGATCCCCTGCCCCTGTGGAGCCGCGGCCGCCTGGTGCTGCTGGGCGATGCCTGCCATCCCATGAAGCCGCACATGGCCCAGGGCGCTGCCATGGCCATCGAAGACGGCGCCATGCTGGCCCGCTGCCTCAAGGAAGTCGGCGCACACAATCACGAGCTGGCCTTCGCCCTGTACGAAGCCAACCGCAGCGAGCGCGCCACCAAGGTCCAGCGCATTTCGCACGACAACACCTGGCTGCGCACGAACGAAGATCCTTCGTGGTGCTTCGGCTATGACGTGTTCAACACGCCGCTGGTGGAACCCAAGGTCAAAATCGCGGCCTGATCTCCGCGCCACGCGCCGGACCAGCGGCTCACCCCGCTGGTCCGGCGACCCCAGACGACCTTTAGAACCGCAGCCCTTTTGCATGGAAACCACCCGCCATCCCAGCAGCCCCGCCGCTCCCTTGCGCCTGTGCGTCAACGCACGCATGTGCGAGGTTGCGGCCGCGCCCGAAACAGCACTGCTTCATGTGCTGCGCAATGACCTGGAGCTCAACGGCCCCAAGTACGGCTGCGGCCTGGGCGAGTGCGGTGCCTGCACGGTGCTGATCGATGGCGTGGCAGCGCGTTCCTGCGTGATTCCTGTGCGTTCCGCCCAGGGCCGCGAAGTCACCACGCTGGAAGGCCTGGGCACGCGCCAGCAACCCGGCCCCACGCAACAGGCTTTCATCAACTGCCAGGCAGCGCAGTGCGGCTACTGCCTCAACGGCATGATCATGACCGTCGAGGCCTTGCTGCGCCGCAACCCCCATCCCAGTGAGCAGGAGCTGCGCAATGAGCTCCATCACAACCTGTGCCGCTGCGGCACGCATGTGGAAATCATGCAGGCGGCCCTGCAGGCCGTGCACTTGCGCGCGGCTTCCGCGTCCGAGGCGGCGCAATGAAGCTGTCCATTCCGGCCTCCGCAGCCACCCCCGCTCTGCCCGCCGATCTGCTGTACGGCCTCGCGCGGCGCGCCCCGGCGGCCCACTGGAACGGCCTGCGCTACCAGGGCAGCGAACTGATCAGCGTCCGGCGGGACGAGGCCCGCGCCATGGCGGGTGTCGTG
>JAMNYN010000407.1 GCA_023622805.1 Pseudomonadota bacterium
GCAGTTGAAAATGGGACGTGCTACCAAATCAGCACCGGGATGATCACCGTGCGGACCTGCATGCGCTGGACGGGGCCGAAGTAGCGCGCGTCGAAAGACCGGGGATTGGCGTCCGCCATCAGCAGCAACTGGAATTCGCTGAGGATGTATTGGTCGGCCTGGAAGCGCGCCATGGGACGGCCATTGCCGTCGGCGGCCAGCGGCGCGCTGTGCGCAAGCAGGCGTCCGTTGACGCGCACGCCGTCCGGCGCCACGCTGACCGCGTCATTGCCCGCGCCAAGCACTTTCTTCATCATGTAGCCATAGCCGCCGGGACAGAATCCCGCGCCGATGTAACCGCGCCGGCGCGCCTCCTCGAACACCCCCAGCTGGGGTGGACAGAACATCACGTCGCGCCCGGGCGCCACCGGGGCTGAACTGGTCCAGTACAAGCCGCGCGGAATGCTATGGCTGCTGTTGATGCGCGCGCCAGCCAGGTGGGCTGCCACGCCCAGCACCAGCAGCGCGACGCCCAGCGAGGCGCTCCAGGCGCCGAGTTTCACGCATGTCCGGTTCATAGCCGTATGCCCTCCCCTTCGGCAGGACGGTGCGCGTGGTGCAGCCTGTCGCTTTTAGTGGGCGCGGGGATCGCGGCGCGCGCCTGGAAGACCGCATCCTGGAAGTACAGCGGCTGGCGGCCGTAGATCGCCGGATAGCCGGCCACGTAAACGACCATGTCGCCGGCCTTCTCGATGTCGCCGCTGGCCGACTTGACGGGGCCGGGCATGCGCAGGCATTCGTCCGGCGTGAGCAGCGGGCGCTGCGTCTCCTGGATGGTGCGCGACACCTGGGCCAGCAAGGCGCTGGTGCGGCGCCCGCTCGTCGTGACCTGCTCCTTCGCCACCGTGGTCTGGCCCGTCAGCTTGGACAGGTGTTCGGCCGTCTCCAGCCGGTTCGGCGGATAGGCATTCTGGATATGGCAGCTCGACGTGATGCTTTCATCGGGACCATAGCCCGTTTCGCGGCTCTTGAGCTGGTTGATATCCTGGCAGATCAGGTAGCACTTGATGCCGTAGCCCGCCAGGAAGCCCAGCGACTCCTGCATGATGTCCAGCTTGCCCAGGCTGGGAAACTCGTCGAGCATCATCAAGAGGCGGTGCCGGTAGCGCGCCACGGGACGCCCGTTCTCGAAGCTGACACGGTCGGCCAGCTGGCGCACGATCATGTTGACCAGCACGCGCACCAGCGGGCGCAGGCGCGCCTTGTCCGTCGGCTGCGTGACGATGTACAGGCTCACGGGGCTGTCGTGGTGCATCAGGTCGCGGATGCGGAATTCCGAGCGGCTCACATTGCGCGCGACAATCGGGTCGCGGTACAGCGACAGGTAGGACTTGGCCGTCGACAGCACGGAACCTGCTTCCTCCTCGGGCCGGTCAAGCATGTCGCGCGCGGCCGAACCCACCACTGGATGATTGCGCCCGTCGGCATGGCTGTAGGTGATCATTTCCATCCACAGCTCGCCGATGCCCCGGTTCGGGTCCGCCATCATCGCGTCGACCACGGACAAGGTAGCCGTCGTGCCTTCGGCGCGCGCCTTGTACAGCGCATGCAGGATCACGCCGACGATCAGCGCTTGGCTGGTCTTTTGCCAGTGCGTCTCCAGCCCCTTGCCGTCCGGGTCGACGATCAGGGTGGCGAGATTCTGCACGTCGCCCACCTCGTGCTCCGTATCGAGGCGGATCTCGTCGAGCGCATTCCAGCACACGCTGCCCTTGGCGGCAGCCGGCTCGAAGTACAGCACCCTGTTCCCCGCATGCTTCTGGCGCCAGCCTGAGGTCAGCGCCCACAGCTCGCTTTTCAGGTCGGTGATGACGGCGCTATGCGGCCACGCGAGCAGGGTCGGCACCACCAGCCCGACACCCTTGCCGGAGCGGGTGGGCGCGTATGTCAGCACGTGTTCCGGCCCGTCGTGGCGCAGGTAGTGCTGCCTGCCCGCCCGGTCCAGCCAGGCCCCCACGTACACGCCGGCGCTGGCCGGCTGCGCCCTTCCGGCCAGCAGTTGCCACAGCGAGCGCGTCGCGGGCAACAGGCCGGCGGAACGAATGTCCGTGATGTTCGCCCAGCGCGCCGAGCCGTGCAGGTACTCGCTGGCGCGGGCCGAATTCACCGAGATCATCCTGGCCACCAGCAGCCCGATCAGGCCGATGCCCGCGACGCTGACGCCCACGCTGCCCGCCTGCATCAGCGCATCCGGATACTGGCCGCGCCACCTGGCCGCCCAGCCGACGATGGCCCATGGCGGATAGACCTGGCTGGCATGCCAGCCAAGCGCGCTCTGGGAGTGGAAGGCATGGGCAAAGAACTGGGTGGCTGCCTGGAAACCACCAACCAGGGTGAGCGCGGCCAGTGCCGGGATGGCCTTGCGGCCGCCCCGCCGCGCGCTGCGCACTTGGGGGCCGACTGCATTATTGAACCTGTCTTTCATCTGGTCCGTCCTTTCGTCTTGATGACGCCGTCAAGCGTCACGGTGACGGCATCACCGGGGGCCAGCGTGCGCAAGCGCCTTGCAGCTGCGCCGCTCACCGGCAGGACCATCGTTGCCGCGCCCCGCTCCAGCAGCGCCAGCACCTGGCCGCCCGCCTCGCGCAGCCCGGCAAAGACAGCCGGCCCCTTGACACCATCATATCGTTCAAATTTCGGTATATCGGACAATCGCGGCCTTGTTTGTTCCTGCTCAAGGAGGAAGGCATCCACTGCCGCCGAGCCGGTATCCCGCCTGTCCGCTATGCCTCCCCGCCCAGGAACATGCCGTCGCACGCGCTGATCTGTTGCGGCTCCTTGCTGCTCCACGTGACCAGATACATCACGCGGCAATAGCATTTCAGCTCCACTGCCGATGCGAACCATACCGAGTTGGGACAGCTTTCGCAGACGGTTCCTGGCTGCGGGCGGCGGATGGCCTCCAACCCCGCTAGGGTCGGACTGGAAGTGGGTAGCGCACCGGGGTCCGGCGCGTGCGCGGCCGACTGCGGTGGCGACGCACGCTCCAGCGACTCCAGCGCCTGCTCCAGCAGCGCGTCGCGCTGCGCCTTCACCGGGCTGTCCGCCCCGGCGCGGTTGCCTTGCCTGTTCATCCTGATTCTCCT
>JAMNYN010000487.1 GCA_023622805.1 Pseudomonadota bacterium
TACTGCGGTTGCTCCAGCATCGAGCAGATGAACAACCAGGCTGAATTCGTCGAGATCACTACGGCCGGCATCCGTGAAAGCCACGTTCACGACGTGCAAATCACCAAGGAAGCGCCGAACTACCGCGCCGACTAAAATCGGTCCATCGCCATCCCATGGCCCGATCCGCTGCGCGAGCAGGTTGGTCGGGCCTTGCCATTTTCCAGACCATGCAACACGACAAGATCCTCATCCTCGACTTCGGCTCCCAAGTCACCCAGCTGATTGCGCGCCGCGTGCGCGAAGCACATGTCTACTGCGAAGTCCATCCTTGCGATGTGAGCAGCGACTGGGTGCGTGAGTTCGCCGCCGATGGCAAGCTCAAGGGTGTGATTCTTTCGGGCAGCCACGCCAGCGTCTACGAAGTCGATGACCGCGCGCCTGACGCCGTGTTCGAACTGGGCATTCCCGTGCTGGGTATCTGCTACGGCATGCAGACCATGGCCACCCAGCTGGGCGGCAAGGTCGAAGGCTCGAACAGCCGCGAATTCGGTTACGCCGAAGTCCGCGCCC
The DNA here is from genome assembly GCA_023622805.1 of Pseudomonadota bacterium. Classification (GTDB taxonomy): domain Bacteria; phylum Pseudomonadota; class Gammaproteobacteria; order Burkholderiales; family Burkholderiaceae_C; genus Comamonas; species Comamonas bellezanensis. The sequence continues at coordinate 553 of JAMNYN010000487.1, forward strand.
ACGGCCAGACCGAACTGCTCAAAGGCATTGAAGACTTCGTCACGGACGAAGGCCACGGCATGCTCAAGGTCTGGATGAGCCATGGCGACAAGGTCACCGAGCTGCCTGAAGGCTTCAAGGTGATGTGCTCCACGCCGTCCTGCCCCATCGCCGGCATGGCCGACGAAGTGCGCCGCTTCTACGCAGTGCAATTCCACCCCGAAGTCACGCACACCGTGCAGGGCCAGGCCATGCTCAACCGCTTCGTGCGCGACATCTGCGGTGCGGCGCCGGACTGGATCATGGGCGACTACATCGAAGAAGCCGTGGCCAAGATCCGCGAGCAGGTCGGCGATGAAGAAGTCATTCTGGGTCTGTCGGGTGGCGTGGATTCGTCGGTGGCCGCGGCCCTGATCCACCGCGCCATCGGCGATCAGCTGACCTGCGTGTTCGTGGACCACGGTCTGCTGCGCCTGAACGAAGGCGACATGGTCATGGAGATGTTCGAAGGCAAGCTGCACGCCAAGGTGGTGCGCGTGCAGGCTTCCGATCTGTTCCTGGGCGAGCTGGCCGGCGTGTCCGAGCCCGAGCAAAAGCGCAAGATCATCGGCCGCCTGTTTGTCGACGTGTTCAAGGCCGAAGCCAGCAAGCTCAAGGCCGCGAACGCCGGCAGCAAGGGCGCGACCTTCCTGGCCCAGGGCACCATCTACCCCGACGTGATCGAGTCGGGTGGCGCCAAGAGCAAGAAGGCCGTGGTCATCAAGAGCCACCATAACGTGGGCGGCCTGCCTGAACAGCTGGGCCTGAAGCTGCTCGAACCCCTGCGCGACCTGTTCAAGGACGAAGTCCGCGAACTGGGCGTGGCCCTGGGTCTGCCGCGCAACATGGTCTACCGCCATCCTTTCCCCGGCCCAGGCCTGGGCGTGCGCATTCTGGGTGAAGTGAAGAAGGAATACGCCGACCTGCTGCGCCGCGCCGATGCCATCTTCATCGAAGAGCTGTACAACTTTGTCGACCCCGCCACGGGCAAGAACTGGTACGAGCTGACCAGCCAGGCCTTCACCGTTTTCCTGCCCGTCAAGAGCGTGGGCGTGATGGGCGACGGCCGCACCTACGACTACGTCGTGGCCCTGCGCGCCGTGCAGACCAGCGACTTCATGACCGCCGACTGGGCGGAGCTGCCCTACGCGCTGCTGAAGAAGGTCTCCGGCCGGATCATCAACGAAGTTCGCGGCATCAACCGCGTGACCTACGATGTGTCGACCAAGCCACCAGCGACGATCGAGTGGGAGTGATCCCGCGCCTGGCGCTGTGAAGCAGTCGCTGTGACAAGACCCCCGCAAGGTGTTGCTTTGCGGGGGTTTTGTTTTTCCGGCTGACGAATGTGGCAGAGCAGTGTTCAACAAGCAATCCGAAGCCCAGGTCCAAGCCCTACAAGGTCTGCGACCGGGATGGCATGTACGTGACGGTATCGATGGCAGGTACGACGAAAGGGGAGGGGGCTGCGCTTTGGAAACTGCGGCTGCGCCTCATAGGCTGGGTTTTCGGGCAAAGAGAGTGCCGAGCTGCTGTTGATACAGGGAGCATTGGCAATGTGCGATAGGTTTTCCACCGGGGACTCCATGCGTAGGCTGCATGGAAGCATGGTGACGTCCGGTACCTTTCGGGGCAACTTGCTGGGGGGTAGTGCAGCGGGTCGAGGCAGTCAACAGTCTGGCGAGCTATCGGGCTCGGCCGGATTCCGCCATTGGACGGTTCGATACGATGACCGTTTCAGGCTGGTCTGAGTCGTTCACGGTCCAGTGCCTGTGCGGCAGAAATCGCCAACACCAGCTGGTGCACGCCGTCTGCCCTGAAGGGCCGCTTCCCCCTCGGAACCGGCCGCTCGATTGCGCGGTTCGCCGCGTAACGGCTCGAAGGACCGCTTCTACGAGTCGCGACGGGCTCTTGTCGACCCATTGCGTGCAGTCGCGCACGGTGAAAGCTGTCACTCAACGGTTGAGCTGAGCGGACGTTCAGGCCGCATTGGTTCCGGGACAGTAGATGACCGCGAAGCGCTCACAAGCTACCAGCATGTTCTCGCTGAACTCTCTGCCAGCGCGAGCGCACTCGCGCGTGAAGTATGCCCTGTGCGCCTCTTGCCAGAAGGACAGCGAGCCGTCGCCTTCTCCCTCGGTGGCGGCAAACTCCGCCGTGACCTCCTGGAAGGGTATGACTTCGACGGATTGGGTTTCAATGATGCACAGCGATCGCCCCGACCAGTCGGTGACGATGCTCAGATCGCCGGGTTGAGGAAGACGCTTTCCTTCCACTTCGTAGGACCACACCGCGCCAGCGGTTGCGCGCTTCGTGCCGCGTAGCACAAGGGCCGCAAGCTCGTTGGCGAGCTCCTCACTGTCGCCGAAGATGCAGGCTTCGTAGAAGCGTTCTTCGTCTGCTCGGCCGGTGGATTTGGCGAAGTCGTTCCAGAACGATGCGAGATGTGGCGGAATGGGCATAGAGTAGATTGTGCGGCCTAACGCCTGCGTTAAGCGGCGACAGCGCTCCCACATCTGAGATAGCCCCTTGATTCCCCAGCCCCGTCCTGTC
>JAMNYN010000185.1 GCA_023622805.1 Pseudomonadota bacterium
TCGCGACGGTGAAGGCCGCGCTCGCGCAACGCCGCCAAGCCGCGCCGAACGAGGACTGGCTGGTCATCGTGACCTCCACGCACGGCCTGGGCGCCACCGGCGTGCCGGACGGCATTCCGGTGCCGTCGAACCTCGCTTCCTTCATTGTTATGGACAAGACCGCCAACCTGGCCGCCACCGCGCCCGCGGGCCTGCCGGCCGGCATGACGCCGTGGTACGCCTACGCGGGTGCGGCCGATGTGGCGCCGACGCTGCTCGCCCACCTGGGCGCGCTGCCCGCCATCGCCGGCTACCCGCTCGTTGGTGGTCCGCTGGTCGGCGCTGCCGCCGTGCGCCAGGTGCAGGTCGCCAACACCGCCAAGAAGAACGGACTCGTGCTGTCGTGGACCCTGCCCGCGACCGCGCCGCAGGCGATCACGGTGCTGCGCGACGGCGCCGAGATTGCCAGGCTGCCCGGGAGCACGACCGGTTTCGAGGACACCACCATGGCCTTGAACGAGAGCGGAAACTACACCTACGACTACACCGTGGTGGCCGACCGGACGCCGATCGCGACCCGCGCCACGCTCAACTACGTCAAGCCCGTGTTGCTTCTGCCCTCCGTGCAAGCCGGTCTGACTCACCTGTTTCCGCTCTCCGGCACGCTGAGCGACCGCATCGACAACGCGCAGGTCTTGATGCCATGGGTCACCGGCGCCACACCGGTGTACGCCGCGGTCGGCAACGGTCCGTTCGACGGCTCCGGCAGCGCGCTGCTGTCGACCAACTACGCAGGCCCCACGGTCTGCGCGGCCTGCGACGGCGGCTTCAAGATTGCCACCAGCAAGGTGAGCAACACCACGGCGTCCTTCAGCTTCGGATTCTGGTTCCGCTCGGATGCCACGCGCTCGGGCATTCCAGTGGCCTCGAACAAGAACTGGGCGAGCGGCAACAACGCCGGCCTGGCCATCGGTCAGTACGGCAGCGCGCTGCGCTTCAACCTCGGCCGCGGCGGCGCGCGTGCCGGCGACAAGGACCTGAGCTTCAGCGCCAACACCTGGGCCTACGTGGTCATGGCTATCGACGCGGCCAAGCTCAGCGCCAACTTCTACGTATACGACCCTGTGCTCGGCACGCAGAGTGCATCGGTCGCCATCACCAGCGCCTACCTGGCCGCGATGAACGGCCTGGACACCTACTTCACGCTGAACGAAGACGGGGACGGCGGCTACGGCCCCAACTACCGCAACGGCAATGCGGCCAACACCATAGGCGGGCGCTTCGATTACAGCGAATTCGCCACCTGGAACCGGGTGCTGACCAAGGCCGAAGTGGAGTCCATCGCGCGCTCGGGCACTTCGCTCACGACGCTCACCCCCTGAAGGAGATGGCAATGAACATGATACGCGCAGGCCTGGCCGCGCTCGCCACGGCCGCCTTGCTCGCGGGCTGCGGCGGTGACAGCAACACCCCCCCGCCGGCCGACGGCGGCTCCTCCGGCCTGGTCGTGACGCCGAACGATCCGGCCACCGCCGGGCCGCCGCCCGAAGCGATGACGCCACCCGGCACCACGCCCGAGCAAAACCCATCCACTCCGCAGCAACGCCCGGCCTCGGTGCGCTGCGCACCGTGAAGAACGCATCCATGCAAGACGAAAAGACCCCCAACAGCCGGCGCAACTTCCTGCGCGGCGCAGCGACCACGGCAGGTGCGGCAGCCGCCATGGGCCTGCTGCCCGCCAGCATCCGCCGCGCCCTGGCCATTCCGGCCGCAACGGACACCGGCACCATCAGCGACGTGCAGCACGTGGTGATCCTGATGCAGGAAAACCGCTCTTTCGATCACTACTTCGGCACATTGCGCGGCGTGCGCGGCTTTGGCGACCGCTTTGCGGTTCCGCTGTCCAACGGCAAGGCGGTGTTCGAGCAGCCGCCGACCAGCGGCGCTGGCACCTGCATGCCCTTCCACTTCGACACGACGAACACCAGCGCGCAACGCACCACCGGCATGGCCCACTCCTGGCCCGATGGCCAGCAAGCCTGGAACGCGGGCCGGATGAACCAGTGGGTCGCGGCCAAGTCTGCGCGCGCGCTGGGCTATTACACCCAGGCCGACATGCCCTACCAGTTCGCGCTGGCGGACGCGTTCACCATCTGCGACGCCTACCACTGCTCGGAGCTGACCGGCACCAATTCGAACCGGCTGTTCCTTTGGACCGGCAGCAACGATCCGCTGGGCCTGGGCGGAGGCCCGGCCATCGACAACACCAACGACGACCTGGCCAACACGCCGGGCTACTCCTGGACGACCTACCCCGAGCGCCTGGAAGCCGCCGGCATCCGCTGGCAGGTCTATCAGGACATGGCGGACAACTACACCGACAACCCGCTGGAGGGCTTCACCAGCTTTCGCAACGCCTACTACGCGACCGCGCCGACCGAGCAGCAGGCATCGCTGAAAGCGCGCGGCCTGTCCACCCGCGCGCTCGACGGCCTGGCCGCCGACGTGATGGCCGGCACGCTGCCGCAGGTCAGCTGGATTGTCGCGCCGGCCAAATACTCGGAGCACCCCGGGCCTTCGTCGCCGCTGTGGGGCGCGCAGTACACGGCCGAGGTCCTGGATGCCTTGACCGCCAACCCCGAGGTGTGGAGCAAGACGGCGCTCTTCATCATGTTCGACGAGAACGACGGCTACTTCGACCACATGCCGCCGCCGGCCATTCCTTCGCTCAATGCGGACGGCAGCCAGGCCGGCCAGAGCACGGTCGACACACTGGGCGAGCGCAACACGCTCAAGGCCCCCTATCTCGGCGCGCCTTTCGGCATGGGCTGGCGCGTGCCCATGTACGTGGTCTCGCCCTGGAGCAAGGGCGGCTGGGTGAACTCGCAGGTGTTCGACCACACCTCGGTGATCCGCTTCCTGGAAGAACGCTTCGGCGTGATGGAGCCCAACATCTCGGCATGGCGCCGCACGGTCAGCGGCGACCTGACGGGCTGCTTCAACTTCGCGACCCCCAACCTCGCGCTGCCGGCACTGCCGGTGATCGACGGCGCCGCCGCCGATGCCGCGATCGCCAAGCAGGTCTCCTACCCTACGCCGGTGGCGCCGCTCCCGGGCACAGGCAGCATGCCGGCGCAGA
>JAMNYN010000594.1 GCA_023622805.1 Pseudomonadota bacterium
GAAGTCGGGCTGGAGCAAAAAGGCGTGCTGCTGGGCGGCGACGTCGAGCGCATGAGCGACGCGCAACTGGCGCAAGCCGTCGAAGCGAACAACGTGTTCGCCCGACTGACGCCAGCGCACAAGGAGCGCATCGTGCGCCTCTTGAAGGCCAACGGCCATGTGGTGGGCTTCATGGGCGACGGCATCAACGACGCCCCGGCGCTGCGCACGGCCGACATCGGTATTTCGGTGGACACCGCCGTCGACATCGCCAAGGAAGCGGCCGACATCATCCTGCTGGAAAAGAGCCTGATGGTGCTGGAGGAAGGCGTGCTCGAAGGCCGCCGTACCTTTGCCAACATGCTCAAGTACATCAAGATGACGGCCAGTTCCAACTTCGGCAACGTCTTCTCGGTGCTGGTCGCGTCGGCCTTCATCCCCTTCCTGCCCATGCTGCCCATGCACCTGCTGGTGCAGAACCTGCTGTACGACATCTCGCAGATCGCCATTCCGTTCGACAACGTGGACGAGGAACTGCTGAAGAAACCGCAGCGCTGGCAGCCCGCCGATGTGGGCCGCTTCATGGTCTTCTTCGGGCCGATCAGCTCGGTCTTCGACATCCTCACTTTCGCCATGATGTGGTTCGTGTTCAGTGCCGACACGCCGGAAAAGCAAACCCTGTTCCAGTCGGGCTGGTTCATCGTCGGCCTGCTGACGCAGACCTTGATCGTGCACATGATTCGCACGCCCAAGATTCCATTCCTGCAGAGCCGGGCTGCCATGCCGCTGATGGTGATGACGGCGGTGATCATGGCCGTCGGCATCTTCCTGCCGATGGGGCCACTGGCGCACTACTTCAAGCTGCAGGCTCTGCCGCCGCTGTACTTCGTGTTCCTGCCGATGATCCTGCTGGCCTACATGGCACTGACCCAGGCCATGAAAAAATTCTATTTTCGCCGCTACGGCTGGCAATGAACGGCCGTTTCCTGCGCAGGCCCATGGTAAGCAGCCGTCCCTGCCGCATGGCGGGACGGCCTAGGCCGCTCAGGGCAACTGGATGTTGCCAGGTGCGGCTGAACCCACTGCTACCCCGCCGCTATTGAGCACGAAGGTCACGACCTGCACTTGCAACTCGGCAGTGACCTGTGGTGCGCCCCCTTCCGGCCGGAGCAATGAGGTGTGCCCGCCCGCAGTGTGGCGCACAAAGCCCCGGCCGAGCTGGGTGCTTCCCAAGCCCAGGGGCGTTGCGCCGACCAGACGCGCGAACGCGGCGGTGCCGGCGAGCGGCGCCTCGGCCGTTTCGTTGGGCACCACGACGTCGCCGTTGATCTGCTGCAGCAGCACCGGCACGCCCAGGGCTCCCAAGGGCTTGGCAAAAGCCACCGGGTCGGTCGAATCAAGGGCCGATTGCGCGGTGTAGAAGAAGCGCTCGTAGGCGCTGCTGCCCGGCGTGACGCCCAGGGTCGCCAGGCCGGCATTGATACGCGGCCCGAAGCTCAAGGAACGGGCCAGGATCTGGCTGATCTGCGTGCCTGCGGCGCTGGCAATCAGGCCACGGATGGGGCTCAGCGACGAAGCCAGTCCCACCTGCGCATCCCCGGCGATGGCCAACTGGTTGACGGTGGCGTAGACACTCCCGACGATACCGCCGAGCGAGACACCGACGACGTACACCCGGTTCAGATCCAGCCCCACGGCTCCCGGCAGGGTTTGCGCCGTGGTGTTCACGCTGCCCAGGCTGGCATTGAGGTTGAGCAGGTCCATCACGGCCTGCCGGTTGTAGTCGCGCGTGCCGATCAGGTTGGCCAGGTTGATGAACTGGGCACCCGAGCCGTCGTCGATACCCGGCGCCGTGAAGTTCATGGGCGCCGGGCTGCCCATAGGCCCGGCGACGTTGAAGTGCCGCTCGCGCGGCGTGTTCGCACCGTACAGTGCCGCGAAGGGAAGGCTTCCGCTCCGTTCAACATTGAGCACGTTCACAAAGGCGCTGTTGGCCGGCACGCCGTGCAGCGGCAGGTCAATCGCCACCGTGGCGATGCAACGCGAGGCCAGGGTGTGGGCCAGCGCCAGCACCGAGGTGCGGTCGCTGGTCACGCCGTGTGCATACATCACGACCGGGTAGCCGGTGGCGCCATAGATCTGGCCGCAGTTCGCCGCACCGGCATAGCCCGGCACCCAGCTTGCCTGCGGCAACGTGAGTTGCAAAGGCACGCTTTCCATGCCTGTTTGGGCAGCAAAGGGAAAGCGCCAGGTGAGGTTGTAGCTGCCGTCGACATCGGCCGGCAGTGTCTGGCCCAGGGTGGCGGCAAGGGCGGCATCGGGCCGCCACGGCTGGCGCAGAAAAGAGGCCACATCCTGCAACGGTGCGCGTGCCTGCAGGTAATAGGGCAGCTTGATGTAACCGGTGTAGAGCTGCCCGACATTGGCGGCCAGGCTGCTGCTGAACTGGTTGAAATCGATGCCGGTGTTCGCGTCGATACCCAGCGGGCGCGTGACCGGCGTGGGCAGGTTGGCAAGCTGCTGCACCTCGCTCACCGCGCTGCCTGGTGCTGTGCCGGCCGCTATCTTGATCTGGGCGATGGCCGCCCGGGGCGCGGCCATCGCCAGCAGCGGACCGACGGGGCTGGTCGTGGTGAAGGTGTAGCTCAGGCGCAGCTTGGCGCGGGCCTGTTCAGGTGTCAGCTTGCCCTGGCTGCCGTCGGCCAGGGCTTGGGCAGCCAGACCTTCCCAGGCCTGCACCGCACTGCGCACGGGTTGCAGCGGGCCGTCGATGGGACCTGTGCCGCGCAGCGCGGTATAGGCCTGCGCTGCGCGCAGCGGCTGGCCGGCGACGTCACGCAGATCGTCTGTCAGCGCCACGAGGTACTTGGCGCCCGGTTTGAGCGGTTCCGTCGGCCGCAGACGAATGGCGTTGTGGCTACCACCATCGAGTGAGACGACCTGCACGTCATAGACAGGTACACCGCGGATGCCCGTCACGCTGCCCAGATCCAGCGGATCGGCGCCGCCGGTTTCCAGTTCGACCAGCCATACGCTGCGCGAGCCCTGCGCCGTGGCGGGGTCGATACTGCCGGACAGCAGCACGTCGAAATAGGCAGAAGTGGAGAAGCCATCCAATTGGTTC
>JAMNYN010000305.1 GCA_023622805.1 Pseudomonadota bacterium
AGGGGCCGAAACTGCGGTTCAGGTTCCAGCGGCAGACCAGGGGGCCGGGCCATAGCGCGCGCAGCAGCGGCAACTGCTCCTCTATGGGCGGCATCTTGCCGTGCAGGCCCAGGCAGAACGTTGCGCCCGTGGCCCGCAGCAGGTCGGCGAAGGCCGGCACCAGCAGCTGTGGGTCGCGCACTTCCACGGCGACGATGACCTCGGGGTGTGACGCCAGTGAGGCGCGCACGGCCGTCAGCAGCGCCGCCAGCCGGGCGAACAGCGCCGCGGGGCGGTTCAGCCAGTCCCAGGGCAGGGGGCTGAGCTGGAACACCAGTACGCCCAGTCTGTCGCCCAGGCCTTCGAGCGTGGGCTGCACAAACGCCGTCTGGGCCAGCAAGGGGTCCAGAAACGCGGGATTGGCTTCACGCCCGCGACCGTCTTCGGCGCGCACCTGCGCGTCGGTCACCACGGACGGGCATTTGACGACGCAGCGGAAATCCGCGGGCAACTGGGCCGCATACAGCGCGTACTGGCTCACGGTGAGCGGACGCCAGAAACTGCGGTCAATGCAGACCGTGCGCAGCAGCGGGTGCTGGGCGTAGGCGCTGAGTCCATTCTTGGCCAGCACGCTGGCGTCATAGGCCCCATCCCAGACCAGATCTTCCCAGCCGGGGTAGGACCAGGTCGAGCAGCCTATGCGCAGTTGCGGCGGCAGGGCGGCGGCCATCGCGGCCAGATGGGGGGGCGCTGGAGCGGGCTGAACGCCGGTCTTGCGCGCTGCCTTGGTTTTTTCGCTGGCCGCGGGCTGACCCTGAGGCGGCGTTGGATCGTCAAAAAGCGTGTCTTGCACAGTGGTGTTGCAATCGTTTACCAGGAGTCGGGCCGTAGCCTGGCCCCCATTGTCGCCTCAGACCGGGAAGACCCGCATGCCTATGGCACACTGATGGGCTTCCCTTGATCCATCGCCGTGGGGCGAGTACCGCATGCAAAAAATCATCGGGCAAATTGCCGCAGAAATCAAAGTCACCCAGCAGCAGGTCATCGCGGCCGTGGAGCTGCTGGACTCGGGCGCTACCGTGCCTTTCATTGCCCGCTACCGCAAGGAAGTCACGGGCGGCCTGGACGACGTGCAATTGCGCGAACTCGAAGCCCGCCTGTCCTATCTGCGAGAACTCGAAGACCGGCGCGTGTCGGTGCTCAAGAACATCGATGAGCAGGGTAAGCTCACGGACGCGCTGCGCGCGCAGATCGCCGCCGCGCCGACCAAGCAGGAACTCGAAGACATCTATCTGCCGTTCAAGCAAAAGCGCCGCACCAAGGGCCAGATCGCCAGGGAGTTCGGCATCGAGCCGCTGGCCGACAAGTTGTTCGCCGACCCGACGCTGGATCCGCACACCGAGGCCCAGGCGTTCTGCCGCCCGGCCACCGTGCTTGACGACGGCAAGCCCGGCCCGGACTTCTCCCATACCCTGGCCGTGCTCGATGGCGTGCGCGACATTCTTTCCGAGCGCTGGGCCGAAGACGCTCCGCTGGTGCAGTCGCTGCGCGAATGGCTGTGGGAAGAGGGCCTGCTGCGCAGCAAGAAGGTCGAAGCCAAGAACGAGAACGACCCCGAAGTCGCGAAGTTCCGCGACTATTTCGAATACGACGAGCCCATAGGCCGCGTGCCTTCGCACCGTGCGCTGGCGGTGTTCCGCGGCCGGGCGCTGGAAATCCTCGAAGCCAAGCTGGTACTGCCCGTGGAGCCCGAGCCGGGCCAGCCCAGCCTGGCCGAAGGCCGGATTGCGCTGCACCTGGGTTGGAGCCATGCCAAGCGTGCTTCCGACGACTTGCTGCGCAAATGCGTGGCCTGGACCTGGCGCGTCAAGCTCAGCCTGTCCACCGAGCGCGACCTGTTCTCGCGCCTGCGTGAAGACGCCGAAAAAGTCGCCATCAAGGTGTTCGGCGACAACCTGCGCGACCTGCTGCTGGCCGCGCCCGCGGGCCCGCGCACCGTCATGGGCCTGGATCCGGGCATTCGCACCGGCGTCAAGGTGGCCGTGGTCGATGCCAACGGCAAGCTGGTGGACACGGCCACGGTGTTCCCGCACGAGCCGCGCAAGGACTGGGACGGTGCCCTGCACACCCTGGCCAAGCTCAGCGAAAAGCATGGCGTGAACCTGATTGCCATCGGCAACGGCACGGCCAGCCGCGAAACCGACAAGCTCGCCGGCGAGCTGATCAAGCTGATGGGCAAAGCCGAGCGCGCCATCGACAAGGTGGTGGTCAGCGAAGCCGGCGCTTCGGTGTATTCGGCCAGTGAATTCGCTTCGCAGGAAATGCCCGATGTCGACGTGAGCCTGCGCGGCGCGGCCAGCATTGCGCGGCGTCTGCAGGACCCGCTGGCCGAGCTGGTGAAGATCGACCCCAAGAGCATTGGCGTGGGCCAGTACCAGCATGACGTGAACCAGAGCGAGCTGGCGCGCACGCTCGATACCGTGGTCGAGGATTGCGTGAACTCCGTGGGCGTGGACTTGAACACTGCCAGCGCTCCGCTGCTGTCGCGCGTGTCGGGCCTGTCGGGCAGCGTGGCCAAGTCGGTGGTGCGCTGGCGCGATGCCAACGGCAGCTTCAAGAGCCGCAAGCAGCTGATGGAAGTCAGCGGCCTGGGCGCCAAGACTTTCGAGCAGAGCGCGGGCTTTCTGCGCATCCGCGGCGGCGACAACCCGCTGGACATGACGGGCGTGCACCCCGAAACCTACCCCGTGGTCGAAAGCATCATCGCCACCACCGGCAAGCCCGTGGTCGAGCTGATGGGCCGGGCCGACATGCTCAAGGCGCTCAAGCCCGAGCTGTTCGCCAATGCGCAGTTCGGCGTGATCACCGTGCGCGACATCCTGGGCGAGCTGGAAAAGCCCGGCCGCGATCCGCGTCCGGACTTCGTCGTGGCGCGTTTCAATGACGGCGTCGACGACATCAAGGACCTCAAGGAAGGCATGACGCTGGAAGGCACGGTGAGCAACGTGGCCCAGTTCGGCGCCTTTGTCGACCTGGGCGTGCACCAGGACGGCCTGGTCCATGTGAGCCAGATGAGCCACAAGTACATCACCGATGCGCGCGAAGTCGTCAAGACCGGCCAGAT
>JAMNYN010000517.1 GCA_023622805.1 Pseudomonadota bacterium
AGGACGGACTGGCCCGTGCGGAACTCGCCATTGGTGACCAGCGCATCGTGGGCGGTGATAAACACATTGGGAAAGGCCGCCGCCTCGGCCCAGGACAGGCTGGCCGGCATGGGCATCAGCGCACGCGCCTCGGCCAGCACATATTCGGCCTGGCCGCCCCAGCCGTGACCGGCGACGCGGTCGCCTTCGCGCACATTGCGCACGCCCGGCCCGACCTGGCTGACGATGCCGGCGAACTCGATGCCGGCCTGGATCGCGGCCCCGCTTCTGGCTTCACGCACGCGCACCAGCTCGCCCCGGTTCAGGCCCGAAGCCATCACCTGCACGACCACCTGGCCCAGGCCTGGCGCCGGGCGCGGAATCTGCTGGATTTCCAGGCGGCCGCCTTGCGGGCCCGCAACAATCATGGCTGCTTTCATATCTGACTCACTTCCTTCAAAGGTGGGCTGGGCTTTATTGCTTCAGGGCGAACGTGCGATTCAGGGCGGCAAAGTGCTCGTGGTCCGACTGCAGGCGCTGCGCGAACTGCTGCGACGAATCCGGCAGGACCGGCTCGAACCCCATGCGGGCGATCTGGTCATGGAATGGCGCCAGGCCGGCGATGCGCTGCGCGGTGGCGTAGAGCTTGTCGACAATGGCGGCCGGCACCTTGGGAGACACCGCAATGCCCTGCCAGCTGTTGAAATCACTGAACTCCGGGTAGCCCTGCTCGGCAAAGGTCGGCACCTGGGCCATGCCGGCGTAGCGGCTGCTGCCGGCGATGGCCAGCGCCTTGAGCCTGCCGGCCTGCAGCAGCGGCCCCGAAGTGACGACGCTGTCCAGGTACATCGTGATCTGCCGGGACATTACGCCGTTGAGCGCCGGGGGCGTGCCCGAAAACGGCACATGCTGCATGTTCACGCCGAGTTTGCGATTGAGGATCTCGCCGCCGAACTGCGCAATCGTTCCGGGACTGGGCGACGCGAAGCTGCTCTTGTCGGGCCCGGCCTTGAGCAGGCGCGCCATGCCGGCCAGGTCGTTCGCGGGATAGTCCGCCGCCACCACCAGCACGTAGCGGTACTTGGCGAGCGCCACCACCGGCCGCACGTCCTTCATCGGGTCGTAGGGCACTTTCATGACATGCGGAATCTCGGTCAGCACGTTGGAGCTGGTGTACAGAATGGTGTGCCCGTCGGCCGGCGCGTTCAGCATGGCCTGCACGCCTATGCTCCCGCCCGCGCCCGCCTTGTTCTCGACGATGACGGGAAAGCCGACTTCCTTGGACAGGAAGTGGGCAAAGACGCGTGCCGGCACGTCCATGTTGCCGCCGGGGGGCGCGGGGACGATGATCTTGATGACCCGTTCGGGCCAGGCCTGGGCCAGCGATGTGCCGGCCAGGAACAATGCGGCGAGCGTGAAACGACAAACCATGTGGATCGAAGTCTTCATTGATGTCTCCTTGGGTTTTGCGCGCGGGCTTGCGCTGCGCGGGCAATGGAATGCAATGGATCCGGTTCCTGGATGTGCCGAAGGCCATCCAGACAGGGGGCAGGTCAGTTGGGCTTGTAATGCACAGCCTGGAGCATCTCGCCCGTGGCCTTGTAGTCAGCGACCAGGCTGGCGGAAAGCTCCTCGGGTGAACGCGGATGCTTGACGTTGACGACCAAGCCCAGGCCGGTCAGGCGCTCCATGACTTCAGGCTGCGCCAACGCCTTGAGCGCCTCCGCGCGGATCCGCTGCTGCATTTCGCCCTTCACTCCAGGCAGCGTCCACAGCCCCATCCAGGAGACCCGGCCCATGCTCTCGTAGCCGAGCTCCGCAAAAGTAGGCACGTCCGGCAGCGCTTCGAGCCGCTGCGCCGAGCCCGTGGCAAACGCCCGCAACTTGCCGCTCTTGATCAGGGGAATGGAGGTGACCGGGGCATCCATCATGAATTGCACGTTGCCGCCCACGACATCCACCAGGCCCGGGGTGGAGCCGTTGTAGTGCACGATGTTCATATCCAGCCCCGCCAGCTGGTTGAACCGCAGTCCGAGCACATGGGACATGGTTCCCGGCGAGTACGAGGCGATGTTGACCTCGCCTTTGTGTGCCTTCACGTAAGTCACCATCTCCGCCAGATTCCGGGGGGGCAACTTGGCATTGCCCACCAGGACCACGCCAAAGCCGCCGAGATCGGCCAACGGCTTGATGTCCTTGAAGGGGTCGTACCGGGGCTTGAAGGTATAGGGCAGCTCCGACACCAGGGCACTGATCGCCAGAAGATAGGTATGGCCATCGGCCGGAGCCTTCAGAAAGGCATCCATGGCCACCGCCCCACCCGCCCCCGGCTTGTTTTCCACAATCACGGGCTGCTTCAGGCTACGGGAGAGGGCATCCCCCACGGTGCGCGCCAGGATATCGGCGGTGGCCCCGGCGGTGCCGACGGCAATGATGCGTATGGGCCGGTCCGACAGCGGCTGGGCCACCGTCAGCAGCGGGGCTGCAGCCCACCAGCCGGTCATCGCCGCCATGACAAAACGGCGCGCCAAGACCTGGGAAGTAATCGACGTACGAGCAAGCATGATGTGTCTCCTGAATATTCTTGAGGGCATTGCGCGGGATGCCCCAGGCTCGGGTCATGCCGGACGCATTGAACCCGAAACGCGTGGATCCCTGCGAATCGGCTCACGCCGCGGCGACCTCGGCGGCCTGGTGCGCGGCCGCCTGCCGTTGCATCTCTTCGCGCAACATGGGCGCCGCAAGACTCATGGTGTGCAAACCCAGCGATGCCGTAAGTTGCAGCACCGCCAGGATTTCCTGCGGCTTGACGCCGATCTCCAGGGCGCGACGGATATGCCGGCGCGTTCCCGGGGCATACATATGCGTCACGGAAGCGTCTATCGCTATGCATACCAGTTCGAAGATCTTGGGATCGAGCACGGCGGGATCCATGCAGGGCTGGACCATCTGCATGAAGCGCTCCGTCCACTCCGGCTGCAGCTCTGCCATCGCCTCCCAATCCGCATTCCAGTCACCCGCTTCGCGCATGGCATGGCAATGGGGCATGGACTTGCTATCGATATTCATGACGATTCCTTCCGAATGATTTTCGACACCACCGCTGGATGGCGTCGGCCT
>JAMNYN010000018.1 GCA_023622805.1 Pseudomonadota bacterium
TCGACGGTCACCAGCATGTGCATCAGCTACCCGGTGTGCGCGCGGCCATGCTGGCCGAGTTGCAGGCCCGCTACGCGCCGCAGCAAATGCCCTGGGTGCGTTCGACTGCACCGGCCGGCGGGCTGTGGCGCAGTCCCAAGGCGGCGATCATTGCGCTGCTCGGGGGCTGGACGACCCGCCGCAGCCTGCGCCGTGCCGGGGTGGGGCGCAATCGCGGCTTTGCCGGTGTTTACGGCTTTGATGCGGGCGACGCCGCCGCCTATGGCGCGCGCATGGCGCAGTGGCTGGCGCAACTGGACGACGCCAGCCTGGTGATGTGCCATCCCGCGACCGGACTTGTCCCTGGCGATGCGATCGGGGCGCAGCGCCCGGTGGAGTTCTCCTACCTGATGTCCGAAGCGTTTGCCGCACTGCTGACCCGGCAGCATATGCAGGTGGCCCAGGGGCCCCTGCGCCATCTGCTGGGCTGAAGTGGCATGCATCGCGGGGGCGTGAGCGCCATGGACAGGCACAAAGGCGCGCGCATGTCGCAGAGGTAACTCCTCGTGCCCAGGCCTTGGGCCTATGCTGGCGCGCTTTCCTTCCTCTTCTGTGCTGTCACCGTGCTGTCTGTCCTGCTGCTCACTTCTCCGTTCTTTGCGCTGGTGCTGTGCGGTTTCGCGGCGACCCGCTGGGGCCTGCTGCCGCTGCCGGCGATCGCCGGACTGAACAGCTTTGTGCTGTATTTCGCCCTGCCTTGCATGCTGTACCGCTTTGGCGCGGCCACGCCCATTGCGCAATTGCTGGACCCGGCCGTGGCCGGCGTCTACCTGGCCTGCGGCCTGGTGATGGTGGGCGCGGTGGTGGTGCTCACGCACCGCCGCCAGGGCTGGAACGACGCGGCTTTCGGCGCGCTGGTCACCGCCTTTCCCAATACCGGCTTCATGGGCGTGCCGCTGCTGGTGGCCCTGCTGGGCGCGCACAGCGCGGGGCCGGTGATCGTGACCATGGCGGTGGACATGCTGGTCACGACCTCGCTGTGCATTGCGTTGTCGCGGCTGGGCCATCCCGGCGGCGCCTGGGTGGCGCTGCGCAATGCGCTCAAAGGCATGGCCGCCAACCCCATGCCCTGGTCCATCGCGCTCGGCGCCCTGGCTTCATGGGCGCAATGGACGCTGCCCGCACCCGTGGACCAGACCGTGGCCATGCTCGCCGGCGCGGCCTCGCCGGTGGCGCTGTTCACCATAGGCGCGGTGCTGGCGCGCTCGCAGATGAACCAGGGCGAGCGCGTGCCGGTGCGCGACTATGTGCCGCTGGCCCTGGCCAAGCTGCTGCTGCATCCGCTGCTGGTGTGGCTGGGAGGGCGCGCGGCCATTGCCCTGGGCGTGCCGCTGTCGGAACAGGCCCTGGTCGTGCTGGTGCTGCTGTCAGCCCTGCCCAGCGCCAGCAACGTCGTTCTGCTGACCGAGCGCTTCGGCGCCCACGGCGGGCGCGTGGCGCGCATCATTCTGGTCAGCACGGCGCTGGCCTTCCTGACGTTTTCGGGCGCCGTGGCGCTGATGGCCTAGCGCGTCTTTGGGCGGCAGGGCGATGCCTGCTGAAAAAAAGTCGGCGTTTACAGGTTTGCGTTGATAACGAAAAGTGGTGAAAGGTTACTAAGCCTCCATTCGCGTTCTCTTCGTACCTTTTCATGCCTTCTTTCAGTTCACCCGCCGGCGGGGCATTGACGCCGCGGCAAACGGCCCTACTGCTGGCGACCACCTGCCTGGTCTGGGCGGCAATGGTCTTTCTGTCCGCCGGCAATCTCGACAGCTACCACGACATGCTGGAGAACTACGCGTGGTCCCAGTCCTGGCTCTGGGGCACGCACAAGCATCCGCCGCTGTTTGGCTGGGTCGCCGGCCTGTGGTTCGTGCTGTTTCCGCAGACCGACTGGGCCTACCGCCTGCTGTCCTTCGCCAACGTGGCCGTGGGCTTGATGGGCGTGTGGGCGCTCGGACGCCGTCTGGGCCTGGGCCGGCTGGCCCCCTGGGGCGCCTTGCTGCTGCTGTGGAGCTTTCCCTACACCACGCTCGCTGGCAAATTCAACGCCAACAGCCAATTGCTGTCGCTGTGGCCCTGGACCGCTGCGCTGCTGCTCGCCAGCTGGCAGGAAAAAGGCGCGCGCGGCCTGTGGTACAGCGTCTGGCTGGGGTTGCTGGCCGCGGGCTGCATGCTGGCCAAGTATTACAGCGGGACCTTGCTCGCGGGTTTTCTGCTGCCGGTGTGCCTGAACCCCGAGGGGCGGCGCTGGCTGGCCACGCCGCGCCCCTACCTGGCGCTGGCGGTGTTCGTGCTGGCGCTGGCACCCCATGTGGCCTGGATGGCAAGCAACGAGTGGGCCACGCTGAGCTATGCGACGGACCAGGGCGCCGGCGCCGTGTCCTGGAGCCATGTGCTGCGTTTTGCGTTGACGCCGCTGTTCTACTGGCTGCCCGCCTGGCTGGGCGTGGGCCTGCTCTATGCCACGGCGCATGTGCGCCTGACCGGCCAGGCGCCGGCGCGCACGGCGGCGCGCTTTTTGCGGCTCAGCTGGCAACCGCAAGGCCGCGGCGATATGCTTTTCTGGCTCAGCGTGATGCCCGGGGCACTGACGCTGCTGTTCGGCATGGCCGGCGTGGTGGAACTGTCCACGCCCTGGGCGATTCCCATTGGCTACTCGTTTGCACTGCTGTGGCTGCGCAACCTGGACGCGCTGAGCCCGCACTGCACCGGCTGGGTGCTGGCGCGGCTGCGTCGGGCCTGGTGGCCGGTGCTGGCGGTGGTGCTGGTACTGGGCGCGGCGGTTACGGCGCGCAACGCATTCCTGGCAAACACGCATTACTACCGCCCTGCGCAGGTTGCGGCCCAGGCCATCGTGCAAACCTGGCAGCAGCGCCATCCCGGCCGGGCGCTGCAATGGGTGGGCGGCGAATGGGCGGAAAACGCCATGCTGGCGTTCTATGCCCAGCCGGGCCTGCGCACCGTGCCTGGACTGCCCGACAGCGTTCCCGCGCAGCTCGGCGGGATGGGCGACTGGCGCCAGCAGGAAGGCCTGCTGCTGTGCCCGCTCGGGCCGTCGTCCGAGCATG
>JAMNYN010000288.1 GCA_023622805.1 Pseudomonadota bacterium
GATGCGCACGTCGGCGTCCCGCTTCTGGATGCAGTTGCCGTTGGCCATGCGCATGGACTGGGCCGCGGGAATCAAGGGCTGGCTGTAGAGGCCCAGTTTTTGCAGCAGATCGCGCAGGGCTTGCTGTGCGTCGGCCTTGTCCAGGGACTGGGCATGGGCGGCCATCCAGCGGTTCAGGCGCTGGGCCTGCTGCTGTTGCGCGGTGAAGCGATCCCACTGCAGGCGTGCGGCGGGCGACAACTCCTGGGCATGGTCGGCATAGCTGTCGTACAGCAGCTGGTCGGCGCTGCCCAGCGTCAGCACTTTCTTGTCCGCCAGAGGCAGCAAGGCGGCTTCTAGCGCTGGCAATTCCACGGCGCGGATGGCGCGGTAGCCGGCCTCCTTGCCGACGGTGACGGGCGCGGGCATGGCGGGCAGGTGGTGAGGGATGGCCAGCGTGTAGAGCTTCTGGGGGGCGGCGGCTGCCGTCTGGCAGAACAGCTCGGCCTGCGTGGGCTGGTCGCTTTGGGCCAGGTTGACATGCAGTTTGTTGACCTTGCCGGTTTCCATGCGCTTGCCCGCCACGGCAATGCGCTGGCTGGGAAGGGCGGAAAACTGCACGTCCAGCCAGCATTGGCGCGGCTCGGCGCTGCCCACGGCGGTGGCGGGCAGGTTGAAGACATTGCCCCAGTTGCTGCGCAGCGCCGGGTAGAGCAGCGCGTTGTTGGTTTCGGGGTCATAGCCGCCCAGCAGGGTGACGACCGGAACGCCTTGCAGGCGCGGTGCCAGGAATTTCCCGTTGGTGCTGTTGAACCAGACGCTGCTTTGCGCGGGGATGCTGGGGGTCATCGCTTCCATGCTTTGCGTGCTGGCATTCCACTTGGCATAGCCCGTGGGCGAGGAGGGCGTCAGCACCGGCTTGTCCAGGCTGGGCTGGATCCTGTTCCTGGTGCTGTAGCCGGTGTAGTGGGTGTAGAGCGACAGCGCGCTGCTGTAGTGGCCGCCCGACATGGCGTCCGAAGCGAAGCTGTAGCGGTCTTCGAACACCGGCATGCCTGGCAGGCCGTCATTCTTGCCGCGCGTCCAGTGCAGGTTGGCGCGCATGCGCTTGCGGTAGGCGATATAGCCCCAGCCACTGTCATGGTGGTGGCCGGACCAGAAGTAGTTGCCGTCCACTTCGCCGGGGTAGTGGGGCAGGTCGTAGTGGTGGCCGATCTCGTGGCTGAATTCATTGCCGCGCGTGGCTGCCAGCGTCAATATGCCGTTGCCGCCGCTCAGGCCGTGGAGTCTGTCGCCGTTGCTGTACTTGCCCATGGCATGGTGGGCGACCACGCTCTGGAACACCTGCGGTTGCTGTTGCGACTGCATGCCGGCGCTGGTGACGCCATAGTTGGCCAGGTTGATGCCGGTGCTGAAGGTGGACTTGGCGGTGTTCTCCCGCATGTCGCCGCTGTATTCATCGCCGGTGGTGGCGCTGGCCGTGTCGTAGATCACGCCCGTGGCCACCATCACGCGGCTCAGGCGCACGCTCTCGTAATAGGCGGCGGTGATTCGCGCCAGCGGCACGGTCTGGAAATAGTCGCTGGCGGCCTTGGCGGGCTGGTTCAGGAACCAGTGCCCTGCGGGATCGGTGGGGGCGTCGGTCAGCATACCCAGCTCGAAACTGTGCACCACCAGCTCCGCCGGTGCGGCAAAGTCGATGGCGGCGGCGGTCAGGGTGCCGGCGCGGTTCAGGCTGTCGCTGACGCGCAGTTCCAGCCCGGGCTGGACCCAGTCCCAGGGCAGTACGGCCGACCAGGCGCGGCGCGAATAAACGTAGTCGGGCCGGCCGTCCTGATTGTCGGAGTCCGCGCGCAGGATCTCGTTGGGGTGGCGCATCTGCAGCGTGCCCAGGCTTTGCCCGTTGCGCGAGACGGCCACCATGAGCGTGGCGGCTTCGCCCAGCGCAGGGTCCGGCGTGACCAGTAGCAAGGCTTCGCGCTGGGCGGTCAGCGTCGGCATTTGCTTGGCGGCATTGCCCGACGGGTCCACGGTATGGCTTTGCGCGAACTGCACCATGGCGGGCAGGCTGCCGACCAGGTCGTTGCGCACGGCGCGCGGCAGGCCGGACTTGTCGCGGTCGTAAAAGCCCAGGGCGTTCAAGGGCGTGTATTTGCCGCCCAGGGGCTCGGCGTAGGGCGCCTGGCTGTCTCCGCCGCCAGGGGTTTCGCCCGGGCCAGGTTTGTCCGGAAGCGGCGTCTCGGTCACCGGCGGTGCGCCCGAAGATTCCTCGCCGCCGCCGCAGCCCGCCAATACCATCACCGAACTCAACAGGACTGCCTGACCCCAATGCAAATTGCGCATTCGAACTTTCAAACGAAATGCGTGAATTCTAGAAATGGGTTTTGCGGTTTCCTACCTAAATCATGTTTATTTTTTGAAATTGCATGCAATACTCAAAAAAATACTGGCCGACCGCCGCGTTTCAGCCCGGGTGTGGCAAGGCCTTGGCCAGGTAGTCTACGAACACCCGGATGCGCGCGGCCAGCTCGGTGTTGCGGTAGTAGACGGCGTTCACGGGCTGCAACTGCTCCACGGTGTGGGGAATGAGCAGTTGCACCAGATCGCCGCGCGCGCGGTCGGCATGCGTCATGAAGTCGGCCAGGCAGGCAATGCCCTGGCCGGCCAGCGCGAGTTGGCGCACGGTTTCGCCGCTCGATGCGCGCAGCTCGGGCGTGATTTCATAGTCTTCGCCGCCCGCGTGGCGCAGCGGCCAGCGGTTGAGGCTGTCGGGCTGGGTGAAGCCGATGAGACTGTGCTGGCGCAGGTCTTCCACCTGCCGCGGCCGGCCATGGGTCTTGAGGTAGGCCGGCGTGGCCAGCACGCGCAGCGCAAAACGGGCCAGCGGCGTGGCGTGCAAGGTGGAGTCGCGCAGCGTGCCTATGCGAATGCCCACGTCGGTGCGCTGCTCTATCAGGTCGATCAAGTCGTCGTTGCTGTTGAGCTCCAGCTCGATGTCGGGGTACTGCGCGCGAAAGCCGGCTAGCAGCGGCACGACGGCGTGCAGCATGAAGGGCGAAGCCGCATTCACGCGCAGACGGCCCGCGGGGCGCACGCGGCGCGTGGCCAGT
>JAMNYN010000210.1 GCA_023622805.1 Pseudomonadota bacterium
CTGTGAGGGCACGCCCAAAGAAATTTATAACCTGCAGGACTATAGCCAGTACAAGGTGATTGCAGAGCGGCTGATGCAATGCCACGCCTTCCCCGGCATGGTCGCTGCAGACCAGTTGTGCATGAATGCTGACCGCAACATTGGCAACTTTGTATTCACAGGCCCGAAAAGCTTTGTTGTCATCGACCACAATGAAATCCTTGGAGGGAACCAGTGGCAGCGCAATGACCTGCTCGTGCCCACGAAATGGGTGCGAAGCATCCCTATGGAGCTTTGCTCGCAGTGCAGCACCATCTCAAAGGGTACTGCGAGTGCCTTGCTAGCAAGCGCCGAGGTCAAGGCTGAAGAATTGTGGGCTTGCTTTGCCGAGTTGCACGCAATCCTTACTATCAGCAACCCGCATGATGCCAATTTGGCATTGAATGCAGTGTGGTGGCGCAGTCTGGGGCTTGCCGACTGGTTCAAACAGAAACTACATTTGATGCTGTGATTGACTTTGCTACGCTCACCCACGAAACAGCGGACATTTTGGCTGCTGCAGGGCATTACTTTGTCATTCGTTGTACGCCCGATCCCTTCACCGGAGAAGCCTTGAACGTCGGCATCTGCGTTGTAGCGCCAGACGGCCGCCGTCATGTCAAGGTCATCACAGAGCCTGGACGGTTAGAGTGCCTGTATGGGGAAAATGGCTCCAGTTTGGTCGTATCGATGGCTGGAATCGCTGGAGCTTGCGCTCAACAAGGGTTGCACTCCCCTTCGGAGCAGATCGTTTTCGATGACCCGCTTCCCTTCTACAACGTTTCCTCCAAAGACATGCTGGAAGCTGCTTTTGCGGAGCAGGTCACCGTAGCAATCCCCAGAAGACTCGACAAATCTCACAAAACCATTGACGATGAAGCGGCTCTGCGTCTTGTGACTGACGAGATCAAGAAAAAACTCGCGCTACAAGCGGATTTTCTTGCTGACAGCCCGCAAATCGTCATCAACACTGACAAAGGCCCTCGCGCCATTCGTGTGCCCATCTTGCCCGCCCGTGGGGCTGGTACCGTGCGGAGCGCAGACTATTCCACGGCCTCGCTGAAGGCTCACCTGATGGACAGTCTTTTGGACATTGAGTGTGCTGGTCGGTATCGCAACAAGCCGCATCTTGGCATCTTTATTTTGCGCCCCAAGCACCACACACCGAAGCAGACGGAGGCCATTGACAATGTCATTGATAGCATTGCATTTCGCGCCCCCAAGAACCTGCGTCTAGAGGTTGAATTCGACAGCGCCGCACTTGCCGATCGTATCTGCGAATGGGCTGAGGCCGCCGCGTGACGATGCCAAGCGGCATTCTTTGCGGGCCGCATTTCGCCGCCTCAATTTGAGATCTAGCTTTTAGCCGCCAAGCCACCTTCGGGTGGCTTTTTGCTGTCCGCTCGAAGCGTACGCAAGGTATATCCATGCGAAATCTTAAATTTCAATCACTTTAGTGTTGACTCATTCAATCACTTATGTGATTATTCATCCATCGTCACATGGCGACGGGTGGCACGGCATCGAACGACCTCCCCACGCTCCTGCAGCACGCACGGCTGGGTAAACACAAGGCAGCAGCGATATGTCGGCTGCGGCAAAAACAGATGGGACTCCCCACAGGCCAAACAGGCAACGCACGCAAAGGCTAGTAGCGCTCTGCCCCCGGAGGGGATCGGCAACGCGAACGAGATGTGGGGGCAGCACCAGAGGCCACCGACGCAAGCGAACCAGACCCTGGGTTGAAACGGGGTTGAGGCGTAGGCGTGCCAAGAAAAGAAAAGTGCTATGCCGGCTTGAATTCCGGCGCAAACCAAAGCGTTGCGCGCAGGGCTTTGGTTTGACCACAACGGAGATCCATATGGAAATCGATCAACCCGCACCTATCGAGTTCGGCGAGGTGCAAGGGACATTTGGCGACGTGCTCGAGGCAGTAACCCCGGATCGTCGGAGCGTGCTGCGCGTTCGGCGCAGCGACATTCGCACCGCTGGCGAAAAGCTGCTCGCACAGCAGGCAGCGACCGAGATCGTAGTCGACGAAAGCTCGAAGCTCGCGATCTACGAGAAGCGCAGCCAGCGAGGCTTGGGCCATTCAGGCGCCGCGGTGCTGATTGACCTGGGAGATGCAAACCACCTGGCACTGACTTCGCAATCGGCGTACCAGTTGGCTTGCGTCTTGCTGGCCTACGCAACGATCGACAACCAACGCTGCGACTGGCTGGTCAGGGTTGAATCAATCGAGCGATAGATTTGTCGATCGAGCAATAATTTCCTGCAGACGTCGATGCCGTCGAGCGGCATCGTTCAATTTGTCTTGTGCAACATTCAGCTTTTTCTCCAAATTCGCAACGAAGTAGTCGTCGAAGTGATCGTCGGTCTCTTCTTTGTGGACATGCAGCACTGACCCATTCGCGACCAATGTAAGACTGCCGTATTCAACTAGTGCCATCAATTCAGGCGTGAGTTCTTCATTCACATTCAGCGCGATTTGATCCTCGCTTTTGGTGTGCTCACTGTTGAGTGAAAGAATTTTCATTGCAAGACCCTTTCGGGCGGGAGTTGAGGAACTTCCATCGTAGCCCGGGAGGGTCTTCTTCTTCACCCGGTATACCCGGGCCATCATCGAAGCAGCGCTGGATCCCAGTCCGGTCAAGCCAGCTCGCGCAAGTGCGCGCCGCACTGGTCAGGACGTGCCGAAAGGGGTCGCGGCCGCCATCTTCATCACCGAGCCCGCACCACCGCGGGCTTTCTCGTTTCAGCCGCGCCCGGCGTGTCTCCTCCCTCCCTCCTTTTTCTTGCCGGGCAACACGCGGCTCTTTATTCGCACCACCGTGACAGATCACCACCACCCAGCCATAGCGCAGCGCTTCCTGTGCAGATCCGGCCAGGCCCTCGGGCTGACAGCGCCAGCACCCGACGAGCTGCGCCAGCGGCTCAACCACCACCCAGCGCAGCCCCAAGGCAGCGCAGACGCAATCTAAGCCCGCACATCGCGGGCTTTTCCTTTTGGAGAACGCCATGGCCATCCGCACGAACTTCCCTGCCGACGTCAACCCCGAGCCAGA
>JAMNYN010000266.1 GCA_023622805.1 Pseudomonadota bacterium
AGCGGCTCCATCGTGATCCACGACCAGAACGTCACGGCCTTGCCGGTCTGGGCGCGCGCCGAGCGCGTGGCGCGGGTCTTCCAGGACCCGATGGCCGGCACCTGCGAAGACCTGACCATCGAGGAGAACATGGCCCTGGCCCAGCGCCGGGGCAGCTCGCGCCGCCTCACGCGTGCCGTCCAGCCTGCCATGCGTTCCGTCT
The DNA here is from genome assembly GCA_023622805.1 of Pseudomonadota bacterium. Classification (GTDB taxonomy): domain Bacteria; phylum Pseudomonadota; class Gammaproteobacteria; order Burkholderiales; family Burkholderiaceae_C; genus Comamonas; species Comamonas bellezanensis. The sequence goes on from JAMNYN010000266.1 coordinate 203, forward strand.
TCAAGGAACGCCTGGCGACGCTGGGCCTGGGCCTGGAAAATCGCCTGTCCGACCGCATCGGCCTGCTTTCCGGCGGCCAGCGCCAGGCCGTGAGCCTGCTGATGGCGGCGCTGCAGCCTTCGCGCATTCTGCTGCTCGACGAGCACACGGCCGCGCTCGATCCGCGCACGGCCGACTTCGTGCTGCAGCTCACGGCGCGCATCGTGACCGAGGCCAAGCTGACCACCATGATGGTCACGCACAGCATGCGCCAGGCGCTGGATGTGGGCGACCGCACCATCATGCTGCACCAGGGCCAGGTGGTGCTGGACGTCAGCGGCGAGGAACGCAAGCGCCTGGATGTGCCCGACCTGCTCAAGATGTTCGAAAAAGTGCGCGGCGAAAAGCTCGCCGACGACGCCTTGCTGCTGGGCTGATCGCCGGCAGTTCAATTTTCCTTAAGCCCCTTTAGGGTCTTGTGGAATTGGGCTGCCGACGCTGCGCAAATCACGCACAATTCCGCTTTTCATCGCCGGGCCGCCCCAAGATGAAACGTGTCTGGGGGGCCTAGCCCCCCAGCGCGACCACACACAGTGGGAAGCGTGGGGGCCATTTTTCAAGGGCCGCAGCAGTGCGGCCCTTTGCGTTACCCGCCCACGAAGCGGCTGCGCAATGCCAGGACCACAGGAACAGAACCCATGAGCGACAACGCTTCCACACCCAGCAGTCCGGCCGAACCCGGCCTGCGCCGCAGTCTCAAGGCGCGCCACCTGTCGATGATCGCCATCGGCGGCTCGATCGGCACCGGCCTGTTCGTGGCTTCGGGCGCCACGATTTCCCAGGCCGGCCCGGGCGGCGCCCTGCTGGCCTATATGGTGGTCGGGCTGATGGTCTACTTCCTGATGACCAGTCTGGGTGAAATGGCCGCCCACCTGCCCGTCTCGGGCTCGTTTGCCACCTATGGCAGCCGCTATGTAGACCCCGGCTTCGGCTTCGCCCTGGGCTGGAACTACTGGTACAACTGGGCCGTGACCATCGCCGTCGATCTGGTCGCCGCACAGCTGGTGATGGCCTACTGGATTCCCGATGTCAACGGCATGGTCTGGAGCGCGCTGTTCCTGTGCCTGATGTTTGCGCTCAACGCCATTTCGGTCAAAGGCTTTGGCGAAGCCGAATACTGGTTTGCCGCGATCAAGGTGGTCACGGTGATCGTCTTCATCGGTCTGGGCCTGGCCATGGTGCTGGGCATCATGCAAGGCGGCTCGCCCGAAGGCCTGTGGGGCAATCTGGCCAACTGGACCGTGGGCGAGGCGCCCTTTGCGGGCGGCTTCGCCACGCTGATCGGTGTGGCCATGATCGTCGGCTTCTCTTTCCAGGGCACGGAGCTGATCGGCATCGCCGCGGGCGAATCCGAAGACCCGGCGCGCAATGTCCCGCGCGCGGTGCGCAAGGTGTTCTGGCGCATTCTGCTGTTCTATGTGTTTGCCATCCTGATCATCAGCCTGCTGCTGCCCTACAACGACCCGCAGCTGCTGCGCAACGACGTCAGCGACATCAGCGTCAGCCCCTTCACGCTGGTGTTCGAGCGCGCCGGCCTGCTGTCGGCCGCGGCGGTGATGAATGCCGTGGTGCTGACTTCCGTGCTGTCGGCGGGCAACTCCGGCATGTATGCCTCGACCCGCATGCTCTACAACCTGGCCTGCCAGCGCATGGCGCCGCAGATTTTCCGCCGCATCAATAGCAACGGCGTGCCGATGATGGCCCTGCTGGCGACCACGGCCGTGGCGGCCCTGTGCTTTCTGACCAACATCTTCAGCCCCCAGGCGGTCTACATCTGGCTGCTGAACCTGTCGGGCATGACGGGCTTCATCGCCTGGCTGGGCATTGCCATCAGCCACTACCGCTTCCGCAAAGGCTATCTGGCCCAGGGCCTGGACCTGGGGGCGCTGCCCTACCGCGCGGCCGGCTTTCCGTTCGGCCCGATTTTCGCGTTCATTCTGTGCCTGATCATCACCCTGGGCCAGAACTACCACGCCTTCACCCAGGACCGCATCGACTGGGGCGGCGTAGTCGCCACCTACATCGGCCTGCCGGTGTTCCTGCTGATCTGGCTGGGCTACCGCCTGGTCAAGGGCTCGCGCATCGTCGATTACAAGGACATGCAGGTCAAGGCCGAGCCTTACTGATCAAGGCACCCCCTGAGCGACTTCGTCGCTTCCCCTTTGCTGGGGCGCGCCAGTTTTATGCACTGTGAACGATACGAGGGCCGAGCACCCCCCGTGCCGCCTGCTCAGGAACTGCGGGTGGTGCCGGGGTGGCGTGTTCAGAGCGGCAGCCGCAAATACCGGTAGGCGTTCTGCCAGAAGAACGCTTCCCGGTGCGTGGCATAGGCCGGGCGGTCCATCAGTTCCAGAAACACATCCAGGTAGCGGCGCGTGCGCGCGACCACATCGGGCATATGCCAATCCGAGCCATAGGCCATCTTGTCCAGCAGCTCGTACGGTCGGCCCGCGGCCAGTGCCGACTGGCGCGCGCGCTGGAGATTTCTCTCGAAAACGGCCAGGCGCGCATCGACCAGCAGCTCGGTCATGTAGCCGACTTCGCAATAGACCTGGGGATAGGTCGCGCACAGCTCGGTCACGATGCGCGCGAAGTTGTCTTCCTCCTGCCACTGGGCATCGGACTCGGCCATCCAGCCCGGCGAATGCAACGGGCCGTTGGCCATGCGTCCACCGCCCGCATGGCCCAGGCACAGGCGCAGGCCGTGCCAGCGCGGCTGCTGCAGCACTTCGCGCCAGTAACGCGGGTGGGCGTAGCCGCCGAGCTTGAAACGCGTCTGGAAACCCATGGGCGTGCAATGCGCGAACACCGGCAGGTCGCGCTCCACGCAAAAATCG
>JAMNYN010000446.1 GCA_023622805.1 Pseudomonadota bacterium
GCCCGATGTGGGGCAGCGCAAGGCCATCGTCAAGACGCGCATGGCGTTCGATGCCGATCCGGCGGCCTTCATGGCCCAGCACGAAGCAGCGCAAAACGCCCTGGCCTGGCAGGTGGTGGCGGCCCGGGACAGCCTGGCCGCTGTCGTCTGGTCCGATGCCGTGCACGACCAGGTGGCCCAGCTGTGCCAGGACGCGGGCGTGGAAGGCGTGCGCGCCGATCTGGTGATGCTGCGCGCCGCACGCGCCCATGCGGCGCTGGCCGGACGCGGGGAAGTGAGCGCGGCGGACGTGGACGCGGTGGCCGAGCTGGCCCTGGCCCACAGGCGCACCCAGGCGGCGGCGCCGCGCGATCCGGCGCCGTCCAACGAAGAAACGCAGAGCGACGCAGGCCCCGGCGAGCCGGCACAGGCGCCGAGCGCCGACGCAGGGGCGTCGTCCCCGGCGCCTTCCAATGCACCACCCACGCAGGACTGGGGCGCCATGCCCCCGCCCCAATCCACGGCCATTCAGCCGGTCAAGGCCTTGCGGCCCTTTCTGCCAAAAAAAGCCTGACGCGCCGTGCCCAGGCAGGCCCGGGGGGCCAGGCCAGGGCAGGGCGCGAGGCCAATACCGCGCGCAAAGGGCGGTTGCTGGGCAAGGCCCAGCGCGGCGTCGACTGGGTCAAAACGCTCGGCGCCAAGGGCGGCCGTGCCTTGCAGCTGGAGCATTTGCGCTTTCGGCGCCCGCCGGTGGGCTCCAGCAGCTTGCACTGCGTGCTGATCGACATGTCGGCGTCCATGCTCAAAGGCCAGAAGCTGGCCCTGGCCAAGGGCTGTCTGCTGGCATTGACCGAGCAGTTCTACCGCCGGCGCGAGCGCCTGGCCGTGATCGGCTTCGCCGGCCCCAAGGCGCAGCTGCTGCTCGCGCCCTGCAAGGTCGCGGCCTTCAATGCCGAGTGGATAGCGCCCTTGCAAGGCGGCGGCGCCACGCCCGTGCAGTCCGCCGTGGCCATGGTGGAGGCGCTGCTGCGCCAGCAGAAAGCGGTGAAGCCCGGCCTGCTGGCCTCGGTCTGGCTGCTGACCGACGGCCGCTTCGATCCCTTGCCCGCGCGCCCGCAAGGCGCTGACAGCTGCCACATCGTGGATTTCGAGCAGGAAGCCGTGGCCTTGCAGCGCTGTGCGCGCCTGGCGCGGGATTGGGGGGCGGAGTGCATAGAACTCAGCCCCTGAGCCGCCTGCGTCTCTCACGCTGCGGTGGAGGGAGTGACGCCATTGCAGCGGGCCGGGGCATGCGCTGAGACCGCCTTGGAGGGGGTAATCGTTCAACAATTTATGCAAATCCTAGTACAAACACGCATAGATTGCCGTGCTGATAGGCATGGATTGCCACTAATATCGGGGTCTTCCCGCTGTTCCTGCAGCGAGGTCCTCCACATTTTCTACCGATCACCATGCTTGACTCCACTCTCTCTCGACGCACGCTCCTCGCTTCGGCGGCTGGCCTGGCCGTGACCCCGCTGTGGGCCCAGCCCGGCTACCCGGCCAAGCCCATCCGCATCGTGATCGGTTATGCCCCAGGCGGCTCGGTCGACATGGTCGGGCGCGTGATTGCCGACATCATCGCCAAGCACCTCGATGCCACCGTCGTGGTGGAAAACCAGTCCGGCGCGGCCGGCGTGGTCGCGGCCCAGCGCGTGGTGTCGAGCAAGGCCGACGGCTACACCTTGCTGGCGGGTTCCAGCAATGAAATGGCCGGCACGAAGTCGGTCAACATGGCGCAGAAATACGACCCGTCCAAGGATTTGACGCCCATCGGCCTGGTCGCGCTCGCGCCCAATATGTGGGTCGCTGGCGCCCATGTGCCCGTGAAGAACCTCGATGAGTTCGTGGCCTTGGTCAAGAAGAACCCGGGCAAGTACAGCTACGGCAGCCCGGGCATCGGTTCGACCCCGCATTTCTCGGCCGAGCTGATCAAGAAGCTCGCGGGCCTGGAAATCACCCATGTGCCTTACCGCGGCGCGGCGCCCATGACCACCGACCTGGGCGGCGGCAACGTCGATTTCGCCATCATTTCGCCGCTGGCGGCCGCGCCTTTCCTGCAGAACGGTCGCATCAAGGCACTGGGCGTCACCACCGCCAACCGCCTGCCCTCGTTCAAGGATGTGCCGGCGCTGGGTGAGAACCCCGCACTCAAGGGCTATTCGCTGGCCGGCTGGTTCGCGTTTGCCGCACCCAAGGACCTGCCACCGGAAATCCTGGCCAAGCTGCAGACCGCCCTGCGTGCCGGCCTCAGCGATCCCGCGATCCGCCAGCGCCTGGAAGCTTCGGGCGCGATCCCGGCCAAGGGCGATGAAAGCCTGCAGCAGCTGATCCGCACCGACATGGACAAGTACGCGGATCTGGCGGCCTTTGCCAAGATCGTAGAGTGACAAGCCAGCCCCCACGCTGGCTCGCTACGCGTAGCTGCGCTGCCCCATGCAGGCCAGGGGGCCGTCACCGCCTTGGGGGGGCCGCCGAGTTGCGGTCCGGCGGCGGCTGATTTCGCCCCCACGCTGGCTCTCTGGGTCTTGAGCCTGCCGCAGGCCCGTCCCGCAACGTCGGTGTCGCACGGCACCTGAGCCTGATATTTTTAGCCGCTAAATTTCGCTGCATTCCCCTCGGCCGGGGAGGTGGCGTTGGCGGTGTTTCTTGCCCACTCCGAAAAATTGGCGTTGACCAACCCTTTTTGCGGCTGCCCAGGCCTGCGGCAGGGCAGGCTGCACAACCACGTGCATTTCGTTTTCCATTGTCTTGCTACAGGTTTTTTTTCTTGCTTATAAACGTGCGTACGTCCGTATGTTTATGTTAGAGTCCCAGCACAAGGCCCTCCAGATTCTCGCGTCTGGGCAGCATGCCTCTATAGGAGACAACCATATGTATGCGAATTTCACGAGTGATCAGTGGATTGCCCTGCACGCCCGAAGGCAGCCGGAAAAAATTGCGCTCAACGATGCGCAGCAATCCATCAGCTATGGGCAACTGCACCAGCTGATTGGCCAGCAGGCCGCTGCGCTGGCGGCGCAGGGCGTGGGCGCAGGCGCGACGGTGGGCCTGCTCGG
>JAMNYN010000613.1 GCA_023622805.1 Pseudomonadota bacterium
AGGCCAGCTGGTAGGCCTTGGCGCATTCCTCGGGCGTGCTGACCTTGGTCAGGCCTATGGTCGAGCCTTCGCGCGCGGGCTTGACGATCATGGGCGCGCCCAGCGCGACCAGGGCCTCGCGTGTTTCCTCGGCGCTGGCCACCAGACGCCAGTCGGGCGTCGGCAGGCCTTCAAAGCGCCAGATGCGCTTGGTCATGATCTTGTCCATGGCGATGCTCGAAGCCATCACGCCAGGGCCGGTGTAGGGAATGTCCAGCAGCTCCAGCGCGCCTTGCACCGTGCCGTCTTCGCCGTAGCGGCCGTGCAGGGCGATGAAGCAGCGCGCAAAACCTTCGGCCTTGAGTGCCGACAGGTCGCGCTCGGCGGGATCGAAGGCATGCGCGTCCACGCCGCGCGCCAGCAGCGCGGCCAGCACGCCGCTGCCCGACATCAGCGAGACTTCGCGCTCGGACGAACGCCCACCCATCAGCACGGCGACCTTGCCCAGTGCCTGCACATCGATATTCATATTCGCCTTGGCGTCCAAACCGCTCATACCCCTGCTCCGTCCTGCGTTGACAGTCCGCTGTTGTCCAGCATTTCCGCCACTTTTCCTGGCACGGCCCCGATGGAGCCCGCCCCCATGCACAGCACGACGTCCCCGGCGCGGGCATTGTCCGCGATGGCCTGGGGCAGATCGGCCACGTTTTCCACAAACACCGGCTCGACGCGCCCGGCCACGCGCAGGGCGCGGCTCAGTGAGCGGCCGTCGGCGGCCACAATAGGCGCCTCGCCAGCGGCATAGACTTCGGTCAGCAGCACCACGTCGGCGCCGCCAATGACCTTGACGAAATCCTCGAAGCAGTCGCGCGTGCGGCTGTAGCGGTGGGGCTGGAAGGCCAGCACCAGGCGCTGGCCGGGAAAGGCACCGCGCGCCGCGGCCAGCGTGGCCGCCATTTCCACCGGGTGGTGGCCGTAGTCGTCGATGAGGCTGAAATGACCGCCGTCGCTGCTGGGCTGCTCGCCGTAGCTCTGGAAGCGCCGGCCCACGCCCTTGAAGTTCTGCAGCGCGCGCAGCAAGGCCTCGTCGGCGATCTCCAGTTCCATGGCCACGGCCACGGCCGCCAGGGCGTTGAGCACGTTGTGCTCGCCCGGCAGGCTCAGCACCACGTCCAGATCGGGATAGCCGCCGTTGCCCGGCTGGCCTTCGCGGCGCACGGTGAAATGCATTTCACCGCCGCGCGCCTGCACGTTGACTGCCCGCACCTGGGCATCCTCGGCAAAGCCGTAGGTGGTGACCGGACGCGCCAGGTTCGGCAGGATGTCGCGCACCGCGGGGCTGTCCACGCACAGCACGGCACGGCCATAGAACGGCATGCGGTGCAGGAAATCGACAAACGCGCTCTTGAGCTTGCCGAAGTCGTGACCGTAGGTTTCCATGTGGTCGGCATCGATGTTCGTGACCACGGCCATCACCGGCAGCAGATTCAGGAACGAAGCGTCCGACTCGTCGGCCTCGACCACGATGTAGTCGCCCTGGCCCAGCTTGGCATTGGCGCCGGCGCTGTTGAGCTTGCCGCCGATGACGAAGGTCGGGTCGAGCCCGGCTTCGGCCAGCACGCTGGTCACCAGGCTGGTGGTGGTGGTCTTGCCATGGGCGCCGGCAATCGCGATGCCCTGCTTGAAGCGCATCAGCTCGGCCAGCATCAGCGCGCGCGGCACCACGGGAATCTTCTTCTCGCGGGCGGCCAGCACTTCAGGGTTGTCGGCCTTCACGGCGGTGGACGTCACCACGGCATCGGCGCCTTCGATGTGCGCCGCCGCATGACCGACGTGGGTGGTGATGCCCAGGGCCTGCAGACGGCGCAGGCTGGGGCTGTCGACCAGGTCGGAGCCGGAAATCTGGTAGCCCAGGTTGTTCAGCACTTCGGCAATGCCGCTCATGCCCGAACCGCCCAGACCGACGAAATGGATGTGGTGGATGGCGTGTTTCATGACGCCAATTCCTCGCACGCGCGCACCACCGCGGTGGTCGCCTCAATCTTTTGCATGTTTTTAGCTTGTTCTGCGCGCTCCAAAAGCGAGGAGCGCTGCATATTTTGTAGCATATTGGACAACATTTCAGCGTTCATTTCACGCTGTGGCAGCAACCATCCACCGCCGGCGTCAACAATGAAGCGGGCGTTGCTGGTTTGGTGGTCGTCCACGGCCGAGGGAAACGGCACATAGACCGCGGCCGCGCCCACGGCGGCGATCTCGGTCACGGTGCTGGCGCCCGCGCGGCAGACGATCACATCGGCATCGGCAAAGGCCTGGGCCGTGTCATCGATGAAGGGCGTAAGTGTTGCTTCCACGCCAGCAGCGGCGTAGTTGGCCCGCAAGGCGTCGATCTGCGCGGCGCCGCTTTGGTGCAGCACCTGCGGACGCCGGTCGGCGGGAATCAGGGCCAAGGCCTGGGGCACGATGTCGTTGAGCGCCCGGGCACCGAGGCTGCCGCCCACCACCAGCAGGCGCAGCGGCCCGCTGCGGCCGGCAAAGCGCTCGGCCGGCGCAGGCTGGCTGGTGAAGGCCGTGCGCAGCGGATTGCCGACCCACTGGCCCTTGGCGAACACCTTGGGAAAGGCCGTGAACACCCGGTCGGCCACGCTGGCCAGCACCTTGTTGGCCATGCCGGCCACCGAATTCTGTTCGTGCAGCACCAGCGGCTTGCCGGCCAGCACGGCCATCATGCCGCCGGGAAAGCTGATGTAGCCGCCCAGGCCGATGACCACATCGGGCTTGACGCGCCGCACCACGGCCAGCGCCTGCCAGAAGGCCTTGAGCAGGCGCAGCGGCAGCAGGGCCAGCGTCACCAGCCCCTTGCCGCGCACGCCGGAGAAATCAATGGTTTCCAGCGCAAAGCCCTGTGGCGGCACGAGCCGCGCTTCCATGCTGTTCGGCGCGCCCAGCCAATGCACCTGCCAGCCGCGCTCGCGCAAGGCATGGGCCACGGCCAGTCCCGGGAAAATATGGCCGCCGGTACCGCCGGCCATGATCAATGCGGTCTTGCTCATGCGTGACCTCCACGCATGAGTTCCTTGTTCTCATAATCCACG
>JAMNYN010000312.1 GCA_023622805.1 Pseudomonadota bacterium
CGGTCATCACGATGGACGCCAGGGCCGCCAGGTCGGAGTCGGCCGTGGACGACAGCGAGCCTATGATCAGGATGAAGAACAGGCAGATCAGGGCCGGTGGCAGATAGGTGGCCGCCATCTGGGGCACCAGATTGTTGAGGTCGCCGCCCAGTGGAACAATGCCCGCGAGCAAGGCCAGAAAACCCAGAATGCCCAGGCCGATCACGATCGCGCCGTAACCCAGCGTGGCCGTGATGAACGTCGGCTTGATCAGGTCTTCGCGCACCGCGAACAGGCGCTGGGCAATGGTCTGGTTACCGATGGCATAGGCCAGCACCGCCACAAAGTAAGGCGCGCCCTGCTCCAGAATGGCTTTCTTCGAGAAGAAGTCGGCCTGCTCGGCATCCAGCCGGTGCCAGCCGGTGACGAACAGCTCCGCCCCGCCCAGCGTGTAGAACATGAAGGGAATGATGATCACCGCGGCCAGGATCATCGCCACCAGTTGCACGAAGTCCGTCAGCACCGAAGCGCGAAACCCCGACCACAGCGTGTACGACAGCACGCCCAGGGCCACGATCAGTACGCCTTGCAGGAAACTCAGCGGCGAGAGCATGGACACAAGCGCGCCGGCCGCGGTGAAGTTGACCATCAGGCTGATCACGCTGCCCAGCACGTTCGACAGCGCCAGAATCATCTGGCTGCAGCGCCCGTGGCGTGCGTGCATGATCTCGGCCAGCGTGTGCGCATGGGGCGCCACTTCCCTGAAGCGCCGCCCGAAGGGGTAGACGAACATGATCATCAACGCGCCCCAGAAGCCGTAATGCAGAGCGCCCGACAGGCCGTACTGAAAGCCGGAGCTGGCGGCCGCATAAATCGACGCGGCCCACACCCAGGTGGCCGTCATGCTCGCCGCCGACATGCCGAAGCCTATCGATCCGTTGGAGGTCATGTATCCATCGGCACTCTCGTCTTTGCGCCCTATTCGCAAGGTCAGCAAGAAAGAGACTCCGTAGAAGCCCAACAACAAAAGAAGGACAGTGGTCAGCGATAGCTGGTGCATGCATGCTCCGGTTCAGCTTTCGCGGCGCAGCCCCATAGGCGTGGCAGCACCGGGCGTTCATGCAAGAACTTGCATAGACGGCCAATGCCCACGGAGGCTGCGCTTCGCCTGCCCATGACATGGACAGGCCGTACAGCGAAAGCAATTCAATTGTGAAAAATGTCCGGGTTGGAGAGCCTGCAAACAGGCCCGCCCAACGCTGGCAGCCAGTCAAGGCTGGGGACAGGGGAAATCCCACGCAAGGTGGTCAAAGAAACGGTGGCTGGAAAGACCTGGTCAGCGATGGCATGTGATGCCTCACGTGTTTTGCAGCGGGTGCAAAATCGTGTGCTGTGAACAGAAAGCACCTGTTTCTCAGTTAGCCCATAAGGTTACACCGGCCCGCCGCTCATGTCAAAGCGACGGGCATTCCAGGGTCTGACGTCCACGGACGTCAGCAGCCCCAGGCCGCTGGCGGCCCGCCTCGATGGGGCGAAAAATCAGTACAAACACCGAGTATTCCCAACAGATGAGAAAAGTCTTTTTCTCCTCGCCGCCCACTCCCCGACTCCCCCTAAATTCCGCTCATCGCAAAAAAACAATCAAGCGGATATTTCTCAACCAATTCAATGGAGACAAGAAATGCATTACTTCAACCGTCGACAATTCTCCAAGATATTGACAGGCACGGGTATCGCATTGGCCACTGGACAAAAGGCCTGGGCGAATGGCGCACCCATGCGCATTGTCGTACCTTTTGCGCCAGGCGGCGGCGGCGATGTATTGGGCCGTCTCTTTGCCGACAAAATGGCCCCTCTGCTGGAGCGCGTCATTATCGTGGAGAATAAACCGGGAGGCAGCACCACCATAGGTACAGACATTGTGGCCAAGTCCAAGCCCGATGGAAACACCATTTTGCTGACCATTCCCCTGCTGCTGCAAACTTCTTATCTCTTCAAGAAACTCCCCTACGATCCGCTCAAGGATATCGTGCCGGTAGTGGACCTGGTCAAAAGCCCTTTGTGGATTGCCGTCAGCACCCAGAAAACCCAGGCCAATAATATCGCCGAGCTGGTCAAGGAAGTCAGAGCCAATCCCAAGACCCATGTCTATGGCTCCATTGGCAATGGATCTTCCTCCCATATTCTCGGCAACCACCTCAACAAAGTGGCCCAGCTGGACATGCTGCACGTGCCCTACAAAGGCTCGGCCCAGGTCAGCATGGCCCTGGCTTCGGGAGAAGTCACCATGACCATCCTGGATCTGGTGACGCTGGGGTCGCTGCTGCCTACGGGCAAAGTGAAACTGATTGCGGTCACGGGGGCCGAGCGGTCGGCATTGACGCCCGACATTCCGTCCTTGGCCGAGCAGGGCTACCCCGGCTTCGAGCTGCCGACCTGGGCCGGATTCTTCGTCCCCAAGAACACCCCTGCCGACATCGTTCAAAAAATCCACAACGTCACCGTCAAAGTCATCAACCTGCCCGATGTGCAGCCGCGCCTCAAGGATCTGGGCTATGTGGGCGGCGGCAAATCGCAGCTGGAATTTCAAAAGCAGGTGGATGAGGAAAACGTCCGCTGGGGCCGCCTCATCAAGGGCAGCGGCATCGAGATCTGAGTCAGAAAAACCATCCAAAGAGGAGACAAGCCATGAAAACCAAAATGACAGCACTGGCATTCGCCGCAGCCGCACTGGCCCCTGCCGCCTGGGCCCAATCCCAGGTGACGCTCTACGGCATCATCGACACCAATATCGAATACCTCACCCACACGCCCAAGGACGGCGGCGGCTCCAGCTCCCTGCTGCGCATGGGGAACTCCGGCCTGCAAGGGCCTCGCCTGGGATTTCGCGGATCCGAAGATCTGGGTGGCGGCCTCAAGGCCGTCTTCACGCTGGAACACGGCTTCAACTCGGACACCGGCACCAATGCCGATACCACCCGTTTCTTCAACCGCGGCGCTTTCGTGGGACTGGAGAACGCGAACCACCGAGTCACTCTGGGCCGCCAGTACACCTCGCTCTTCGACGGCTTGCTGTATGTCGTGCCCCTGG
>JAMNYN010000601.1 GCA_023622805.1 Pseudomonadota bacterium
TGCTGCATGCATTGGCCGAGCAGGGCGAGCAGGTGCTGGACCTCGAAGGCTATGCGCGCCACAAGGGCTCGCTGCTGGGGCATTTGCCGGGCGTGGCCCAGCCGTCGCAAAAAGCCTTTGAAACCGAGCTGGTCCAGCACATGGAAGCGCTGGACCTGTCGCGGCCGGTATTCATAGAAGGCGAAAGCATTCGCATCGGTCGCATCGCCTTGCCGCTGGGCTTGGTCGATCGCATGCGCGGCGCGCCCTGCATCGAAATCCAGGCCACGCCGGAAGCCCGGCTGGACTATCTGCTGCGCGACTATGCCTATCTGGGCGATGACGTCCAGGCCTTGTCGGAGCGGCTGGGCTGGCTCAAGGAAATACAGGGCAACGTCACGGTGGCGCGCTGGCAGGCCTGGGCCCAGGAGCGTGACCTGCCGGCGCTGTTCGCCGAACTGATGGCCTTGCATTACGACCCGCAGTACGAACGCTCGCAGGCGCGCCATTTCCGCGGCTGGACAAAGCGCCAAAGCATTGCCTGCACGGATCTCAGCGATGCAGGCATAGGCCGGTTGGCTGAGCAGGTACGCGCACTGCCAGCCGTGGCGGTGCAGGAAAAAACCGCCGCCCTCTAGACACTCGCCACGCGGTGGGTCCAGGGCCCGACGTACTCCCACAGATCGGCCGCGAGCGGGTACAGCGACAGCAGCAGCAAGCCGGCCATGCTGCGGTTGAAGCGCTGGACGGCAGTGACTGAAGGCAGGGCGCGCGCCACCATCCGGCCCAGCAGGGTCCAGAGGCTGATGCTGGGGAAGCTCACCAGGATCAGCAGCACGGCCGTGAGCCACAGGTGGGTGTAGAAGCCCTCATGCGGCGTGTAGGTGGCCACGATCCCCACGGCCATGATCCAGCTTTTGGGGTTGACCCACTGGAAGGCCATGGCCTGCCCAAAACCCAGCGGCTGGAGCGGCGTGCCCGCGCTGCCCGCGCTGCCCACGGTTTGGGAGCCGGCAATGCGCCAGGCCAGCCAGACCAGATAGCCCGCGCCCAGGTATTTGAGCGTGATGTGGAAGTACGGCAGGCGCTCGAAGGCCGTGAGCAGGCCGCAGCCGACCAGTATCAGCATCAGCGCGGCACCGAGGCAGACACCGAGCATATGGGGCAGGCTGCGGCGATAGCCGAAAGTCGCGCCGGACGCTGCCAGCATCACGTTGTTGGGGCCGGGGGTGATGGCATAGGCCAACGTGAACATGAGCAGCGGAAAAAAGGCAGAAGCATTCATGGCGATCTCCCATCGAAGTGAGTGGATGCTGCGCGGAATCCGTGGGACTTGGAAAACTCGTGCAACCATGGCATGCTATGGGCTATCAGTGATTAAGTATCAATACAGTTTGTCAATGATTTGATACGACTGGCCTGCTCGAAATACCATGACACATGCGTACAACCAGGTGAGGGACGAGGGGGGAGCCGCCGAGAGCACGGTTTTTCAGCACGGAGGCTGGCAGCCTTTGCGCGACTCGCCCGAGTCGCTGGTCGATCAACTGGTCGCGCACCTTGCGGGCCTGATCGCCAACCAGGGCTTGCGTCCCGGCATGCGCCTGCCTTCGGTGCGGACCATGGCCGATGAGGCGGGGCTGAGCCGCTGCACGGTGGTCCAGGCCTATGACCGGCTGGCGGCCTGTGGTCTGGTCCACTCGCGCCGGGGTGCGGGCTTCTTTGTCAGCGCCAAGCCCATGGCTTGCGCGCCTTGCGCCCAATGCATGCGCGAAAGCCTGGAGCCGCAGGCCGCATTCGATGCCGCGTTTTTGCTGCGCGGTATGTTCGGCGAGCCGCGCGCCGACGAATATGCGGCCGGAGCCGGCTTGCTGCCGCCGAGCTGGCTGGACCACGAAATGCTGGCCGCCGCCATTCGCAGCGTAGGCCGCACGGCCAACGCCAGCCTGCTGGGCTACGGCATGCCCCAGGGCTACCGGCCGCTGCGCCAGCAGATTGCATCGCTGCTGCAGTCGCAGGATGTGCCGGCCCATCCCGATCAGCACCTGATGACGGTGGCGGGTGTGACGCAGGGGCTGGACCTGATCATGCGCAGCCTGCTGCAGCCCGGCGACACCGTGCTGGTCGAAGACCCGGGCTGGTTCCTGATCTTTGGCCGCCTTCGGGCCCAGGGCGTGCAGGTGGTCGGTGTGCCGCGCCTGCAGGACGGGCCCGACCTCGAGGCCCTGGCCCGCCTGGCGCAGCAGCACCGGCCGCGGATGTTCATTGTCAACACCGCCGTGCACAACCCCACGGGTGCCAGCCTGTCGGCGGGCGTGGCCCATGAAGTGTTGCGCATCGCCGAGCGCTTTGATTTCTGGCTGGCGGAAGACGATACCTTTGCCGATTTCCACCCCGGCAACCCCGTGCGCCTGGCAGCGCTCGACAGGCTGCAGCGGGTGTTGCTGATCGGCGGATACGCCAAGACGCTGGGCGGAGGCCTGCGCGTGGGCTACATCGCCGGGCCGCCGGAACTGATACGCCGGCTGGTGGACTGCAAGCTGCTGGGCTGTCCGACTTCGCCCGAGCTCGGCGAACAGGTGGTGCATCGTATCCTGGCCGAAGGCCAGTACCGCCGGCATGTGGATCGGCTGCGTGAGCGCCTGAACCAGGCGCGCAGCCGCTGCCTGCTGCAGCTGGAAAGCCTGGGCTGCCGCGTGCCGCTGAAGCCGCATGCGGGCATGTTCATCTGGGCAGACTGTGGCCGGGACTCCGAAGTGCTGGCCCGCCAGGCGCTGGCGCTGGGGCTGCTGCTGGCGCCGGGCGTGCTGTTTTCACCGCCGCATGCACCCAGCAACATGCTGCGCGTGCCGGTGTCCATGCCGGATCACCCCGAGGCCTGGGGCCGTTTCGTGCAGGCGCTGCAAATGCAGCCCAGGGACGCCAGCCCGCGCTGAGGGCCCGGTTTGCGCGACCTACTTGCGCACCACGATGGTCAGCAGCGCCGAAGAGTCTTCCACGGCCAGCACGGCGTGGGGCACATTGCCCGGCAGGTGCAGCATCTGGCCGGCGTGCAGCGCATGCTGCTCGCTGCCCACGCTGATTTCCAGC